>NZ_JBFBNR010000004.1:0-268076 GCF_040687675.1 Kitasatospora sp. NPDC056731 | reverse complement strand
TCACCCCGGTGCCGCCGGCGCCGCCGTACTCGGTGGAGTTGGCCAGGGCTATCAGGTACTGCGGCCCGGAGCTGTCGCCCGCGTACCGGGCGGTGCGGAGTCCGGTCACCGCCCCCCTCGGGGTTTGTGCTACTCCGACTTGGCGGCCGCGGCGGCCAGGCCGGCCGACCACTTCTCCTCGACCTTGCCGAACTTCCAGTAGGCGATTGCCGCGGCCCAGGTCAGCACGAACAGGCCGACGATCGCGTAGCCGACGAAGTTGAGGTCCAGCCCGCCGATCCAGGCGATCGGGCCGCTGGTGATGTCCAGCTTCTGGCCGAGCAGGCCGATCAGCTCGACCAGGCCGATCACCAGCGCGACCAGCACCGACAGGCCGGTGACGGTCAGGTTGTAGTAGATCTTGCGGACCGGCTTGGAGAAGGCCCACTCGTAGGCGAAGTTCATGAACGAGCCGTCGATGGTGTCCAGCAGGCTCATCCCGGCCGCGAACAGGATCGGCAGCGTGAGCAGCGCGTACCAGGGCAGCGAGAACGCGGCCGCGCCGCCGGCCAGCACCAGCAGCGACACCTCGGTGGCGGTGTCGAAGCCGAGGCCGAACAGCAGGCCCACCGGGTACATGTGCCAGGGCTTGGTGACGGCCCTGGTCACCCGGCCGAGGATGCGGTTCATCAGCCCGCGCCGCTCCAACTGGCGCTCCAGCTCGGCCTCGTCGTACTCGCCCACGCGCATCCGGCGGAACACCTTGAGGATGCCGTTGAAGGCGCCCAGGTTGATCAGGCCGAGGAGCAGCAGGAACGTCCCGGAGACGGTGGTGCCGATCAGGCCGGTCATCGTGTGCAGGGTCGAGTCGTCCGCCTCCACCTGGTCGGCGAGCGAGCGGATGCCGAAGGCGAGCAGCGCGCAGAGGCCGAAGACGATCGAGGAGTGCCCGAGCGAGAACCAGAAGCCGACCGACAGGGGCCGCTTGCCCTGGCCCATCAGCTTGCGGGTGGTGTTGTCGATCGCCGCGATGTGGTCCGCGTCGAAGGCGTGCCGCATCCCGAGGGTGTAGGCGGTCAGGCCCATGCCCGCGCCGAACACCTGCCCGCCGACGTTGTAGTGCTCGGGCGCGACCAGCGCGAGCAGGGTGAACCAGCCGACGACGTGCAGCACGAGGATGAAACCGCCCATCCCGGCCAGGCGCATCCACTCCTCCCGGGTGAGCCGGTCACGCCATCTGACGGGCGAGGCACCTGCGGCGGGGCTGGACATCCTGTGGTCCTTTCGGGTGGTCCGGGCGAAGCTGGGCCATCTTTCCCCCCTCGGGGAAGTAGTTGCAAGTCATGTGCAAATGCCGGACGACGGCGAACGGGGGCACGCGGGCGCGGACGAGGGGCGTGCGGCGGCGGGCACACGCCCGCTCGCGCCGGGCCCCACCCGGCCGCCCCGACCGACCGCCCCGGTCGGCGGGCCGCGACCACCGCGCAGCCTTCGTCAGGAAATCAGACGATTCCTCCCCTAGGGTCGAGATGCCGACGCCCGCAGCGCACTCCCCGTACGCGCCGCGGGCCCGCCGGCGCTCACCGGCCCGGGATCCGATGGGAGCGGCCATGCCGTCCTACCCCTTCCGCACCACCCGCGAGGACGTCCGCATCCCGCTGCCCGACGGCACCCGGCTGGCCGCCCGGCTGTGGCGCCCGGTCAGCGACGAACCCGTCCCCGCCCTGCTGGAGTACTCCGCCGGCCGGCTCACCGACCGCACCGCCGCCGAGGACGCCCGCCGCCACCCCTGGTACGCCGGCCACGGCTACGGCGCCGTCCGCGTCGACACCCGCGGCCACGGCAACTCCGACGGCCTGCCCGGCGAACCCGGCGGCGACCAGGAGCTCGACGACGGCGCCGCCGTCCTCGACTGGCTCACCCGCCGCCCCTGGTGCAGCGGCCGGGCCGGCCTGCTCGGCGTCGGCGCCGCCGGCACCACCGCCCTGCTGCTCGCGGCCCGCGCCCCCGACACCGTCGGCGCCGTGGTCACCGTCTGCCCCGAAGGCGGCCACCGCCTCGGCGGCGCCCTGCTCGCCGCCGACCTGCACACCCGGCTCACCACCCTGGTCTCCGACGCCGCCCTCCCGCCCGACCCCCGGCACGTCGGCGACGCCTGGCGCACCGACTGGCTGGCCCGCCTCGAATCCCTGGACCCGCCCGTCGACGCCTGGCTCGCCGCCGGCGAGACCACCGTCCCCGTCCCCGCCCCCACCTTCGCCGTCGCCGGCTGGGGCGACCCGTCCTGCTCCTTCGTCCTGCGCCTGCTCGCCACCTCCCCCACCGCCCGCGCCCTGCTCGGCCCCTGGCCGCACGGCCTGCCCGAGGAAACCCTCCCCGAGACCCTGCGCTGGTGGGACCACTGGCTGCGCGACCTCGACACCGGCGCCCTGGCCGAGCCCGCCCTGCGTAGCTGGATCGGCACCCGCTGGACCGGCGAGGAGACCTGGCCCTCCCCCGACGTCCGGGAGATCCACTACGGCCTCGACGGCCCGCTGCGCACCGCCGGCACCGCCTCCGACGACCGCCACGTCCGCGTCCGCTCCCCGCAGCACACCGGCCTCAACGCCGGCGCCTACGTCCCGCTCGGCCGCCCCGCCGACCAGCCGCCCGACCAGCGCGAGGAGGACGGCCGCTCGGTCTGCTTCGACTCCCAGCCGCTGCCCGACCCGGTCGAACTGCTCGGCACTCCGACCGTACGGCTGCGCCTGCGCGAGGACGGCCCGCCCGCCCAGATCACCGCCCGGCTCTGCACCGTCGGCCCGGACGGCACCTCCACGCTGCTCACCCGGGGCGTCCTGGTCGCCACCGGCCCCGACGCGGACGTCGAGCTCGCCGCCTGCGCCGGCACCCTCCCGGCCGGGCACCGGCTGCGGCTCGCCCTCTCCTCGGTCTACTGGCCGTGGGTGTGGCCCACCCCGGACGACGCCGGCTACGCGCTCGACCCGTCCCGCTCCGCCCTCACCCTGCCCACCCGGCACCTCGCCGCCGACGTCGGCGCCGCCCCCGTCGCCTTCGAGGCCCCCGCCCTGCCCGAGCCGCTCGACATCCACCGCACCGAGCCGCTGACCGCCCGGCCCGAGCACGTCACCGTGCACGACATCGGCCGCCGGGAATGGCGCGCCGAACTCTCCCCCGCCACCGACGGCAGCCGCACCCACCCCGACGGCCTGGTCCGCGACGAGCACACCGTCACCGCCTACCGGGTGCTCACCGGCGCCCCGCTCAGCGCCCAGGCCCGCACCGACCACACCGTGCGCCTCGAACGCCCCGACATCGGCTGGGACGTCACCGTCCAGACCCGCACCCAACTGCGCTGCGACGCCGGGCACTTCCTCAGCATCGTGCAGCTGCGCGCGCTGGAGGCCGGCTCGGTGGTGTTCGCCCGGGAATGGCAGCACCGCGTGCCGCGCTGGATTCCGCAGGGCGATTCCAAGTAATCCTTATACCTTTGCTTTCAATTCCCGCATTGCTTTATAAATGGCGGCATGAAGACCCTCGGCCTGATCGGCGGCATGAGCTGGGAATCCACCGCCGAGTACTACCGCCTCCTCAACGAGCTCACCCGCGACCGCCTCGGCGGCCTGCACTCCGCGCCGCTCGTGCTGTACTCGGTCGACTTCGCCGCCATCGAACGCCTCCAGGCCGACGGCCGCTGGACCGAGGCCGGCGAGACCCTGGCCGGCGCGGCGCGGTCCCTGGAGGCGGCCGGCGCCGAACTGCTGCTGATCTGCACCAACACCATGCACAAGGTCGCCGACCAGGTCACGGCCGCGACCCCCGTCCCGCTGCTGCACCTCGCCGACGCCACCGCGGACGCCGTCCGGGCCGCCGGACTGCACCGGATCGGGCTGCTCGGAACGGCCTTCACGATGGAACAGGACTTCTACCGCGGCCGGTTGGCCGCCCACGGCCTCGACGTCCTCGCCCCCGGCGCCGACAGCCGCGCCCTGGTCCACCGGGTGATCTACCAGGAGCTGTGCCTCGGCCTGGTCCGCGAGGAGTCCCGCGCGGCGTACCGCCGGGTGATCGACGAACTGGTGGCCGCCGGCGCCCAGGGGATCATCCTCGGCTGCACCGAGATCGAACTGCTCGTCCGCCCCGAGGACAGCCCCGTCCCCACCTTCCCCACCACCCGCCTGCACGCCGAAGCCGCCATCACCGCCGCCCTGGCCCCGTAACGGCCCCGCGGCGGCCCCGCGACGGCCCCGGTCAGAGGCGGTCATAGATGGCGGACAGCTGTCGGAGCACGTCGGTCGCGGCGTCCAGGGCGGGGGCGTCGTGGTGCGCGAGGGCGGTGTCGAGTGCCTGCGCCAGGGTGGTCTGGCGTTCGTCGTGGCGGCGCCGGCCCGCGTCGGTGAGGGCGACCAGGACGGACCGCTTGTCGCCCGGGGGGCGTTCCCGGGTGACGTAGCCGGCGGTGGCGAGGTTGTTGACCAGCTGGGTGGTGGCGGCGCTGGTGGTCTCGGTGGCGGCGGCGAGCTGGCCGATCGACAGGGGGCCCGTCTCGGCCAGGACGCGCAGGGCCCGGGCGTGGGTGAGGGAGAGCGCGCCGGGGGTGCGGGTGGCGCGTCCGCGCAGGCGGGAGTCGGCGGCGCTGAGGCTGTAGGCGGCGCGGGCGAGCCGGTCGAGGGCCTGCTCGCGGGCGGGGGTGGGTTGGGGCTGCGACATGGGGGCGTCCTCCGTGGCTCGATCGATGGGCGGGTTGACAACAGAATATCCTAAGTACTTAATAGATAAGTACTTAGCGACTCGGCGGCACCGCCACCGAGCCCCCTATCGACACGGAGGACACCCGCCATGACCGTTCGTTCGACCGGACAGAGCTGGGCCCTGGACATCGCCCTCGCCCAGGGCGGCTTCGACGCCCTGCACCCCCAGGCCAAGGGCACCCTGGAGCAGCTCGGCCACGACCACACCGACTTCGACAAGGTCTTCGCGCTGGTGCAGAGCGGGGCGATGCTCCCCAAGGCCTGGGCCACCGTCGCCGGGCAGGCCGAGGAGCGCGCCGCCCACCACGAGCGGGGCGGCTTCGCCCAGACCGCCGCCGACCTGTACGTGCGCGCCGCGGTGATGTGGGGCCGCGCCCAGTACTCCGTCTTCGACGCCACCGACCCGCGCAAGCTCGCCTTCCGCGAGCACGCCAACCACTGCGTGGAGCGCCTCGGCGCGCTGCGCGACGACCGGGTCCGCCGGGTGGAACTGGACTTCGAGGGCGGCCGGATCTACGGCCTGCTGCACCTGCCGGCCGGCGAGGTGCGCAACGCCCCCGCGGTGATCCTCGGCCCGGGGATGGACATGATCAAGGAGGACTACATCTACGCCGCCGAGCGGTACTACACCTCCCGCGGCATCGTCGCCCTGTCCATCGAGGGCCCCGGCCAGGGCGAGACCCGGGCGGGCGGGCTCACCGTCGACCTCACCAACTACGAGCGGGCGATCAGCCGTTACCTCGACCACCTGGCCTCGCTCCCGGAGGTCGACCCTCAGCGGATCGGCATGTTCGGCATCTCGATGAGCGGCTACTGGGGCTCGCGCGCCGCCGCCACCGACCGCCGGCTCGCCGCGCTGGCCGCCTTCGAGGCGGTCACCGGCGACTTCCAGACGATCTTCGAGCAGGCCCAGCCGACCTTCAAGAACAACTACATGTACATGGCCGGCTACACCGACGAGGAGGCCTTCGACCGCGAACTGGTCGCCCGCATGCCGCTCGGCGACCTCGTCCAGGAGATCGACTGCCCGGTCCTGTACGGCATCGGCGAGTTCGACGAACTGACCCGGCTGGAGCAGGCCCTGGCCAACTACGAGCGCATCCGCGCGCCCAAGGAACTGCGCGTCTACGAGAACGAGTTCCACCCGCTGGGCGGGGTCGCCGCCGAGATCTTCCGCTTCGGCGCGGAGTGGATCGAGCGCGCCCTGAACGGCGAGTTCGCCGAGGCCGGGCGCGACGTGCGGCACTACGTCCACCACGACGGCCGCACCACCGACGGCACCGCCAACCCCACCTGGTGGCTCGGCGCCGTCCCCGCCCAGATCACCGCCGCCCGCCGGGCGTGAGACCGGGCGGCCGCCGGGCGTGACACCGGACGGCCTCCGGGGGTGGCGGGGCGGCGCGCGCGTGGGGGGCGCGCCACCCCGTCACCCCCGGGGCCCCGCACGGTCCGGCCCCGGGGTGTGGAAGCCCCGGGGCCGGACGGTGCGCTGGTGCTGCGTCAGCTGGTCCGGATGGATGCGTCAGCTGGTCTGGATGGAGGTGTCGTCGATCACGAAGCTCGTCTGCAGCGAGGCGTCCTCGGTGCCGGTGAACTTCAGGGTGACGCTCTGGCCCGCGTAGGACGAGAGGTCGAAGGTCCGCTGCTGGTAGCCCGCCGCGGCGTCCGCGTTGGAGTACGTCTTCAGCGTGGTGCCGTTCACCGACACGGCCAGCTTGTCGTACGCGGTGCTGCCCGTCTCAGCGGTGTCGATGTGCAGCCAGAAGCTCAGCGTCGCCTTGCAACCCGCCGGGATCGTCACCGTCTGCGCCAGCGTGTCGGTGTGCGAGGAGCCGTAGCCGTTCAGCCACGCCTTCCACGAACCACCGTGCGCCGCCTGCGAGGAGCTGTTGTCCACCACACCGGAGCTGGTCGTCCACGGCGCCGCCGAGCCCGTCTCGAAGCCCGCATTGCCCAGCAGCTGCGCCGGCGTGCAGGTACCGCCACCACCACCGGTCACCGTCCACGTGAAACTCGCCGTACCCGACTTGCCCGCCGAGTCCTTCACCGTCACCGTCACGCTCGACGAACCCGCCGCCGTCGCCGTACCGGTGATCGCACCCGTCGAGGCGTTGATCGCCAGCCCGGCCGGCAGACCCGTCGCACTGTACGACAGCGGCGCGGTACCACCGGAAGCATTGATCTGGACGTTCACCGCACCGCCGACCGCCGTGGACTGGTCACCGGGGCTGCTGACGGAGACCGCGCCGCTGCCGGCCGGCTTGGTGAGCAGGCAGCCCGCCACGTTGAGGTCGATGACCCGGCCGTTGCCGAGGCAGGTGGTGAACCAGTAGGTCTCCTCACCGTAGCTCTGGCCCTTGGTGGCCGTGGTGGTGCCGTCCGCGGCGACCTCGCACGGGTTGTCCAGGGTGCACATCTCGCCGTTGTCGTTGCCGGTGTTGTTGATGCCGATGATCCGCCCGCTGGCGGAGTCGATGATCGGCGAACCGGAGGTGCCGTGCGTGGTGTTGCAGCCGGAGCTGTAGCGCAGCGAGTCGTGCCAGGTCCACTGGTCCTCGCGCAGGGTAGGCACGAACCCGTTGACGGAGCAGTTCCACACCTGCTTCCAGTACGAGGAGGGTATGTACATCGCGGCGCCGTCGGTCGGGTGCGTGTCGTTGACGGTCAGCGCGGTGGCGCCGTACTTGGAGCTGATCGAACCGTAGGTGTCGGTGAGTTGGTAGAGCGCGACGTCGGTGCCGGTCATGGTCGCGTAGACGACCTTGTCGGCCTGGACGGTGCCGAGGCTGTTGCCGGCGCCGTCGAGCAGGGTGCCACTGCGGCTCGCGCTCACGTTCTGGATGACCTGGCCGGCCGTGGGCATGGTCGGCAGGCAGTGGCCGTTGGTGAGCATCAGGGCCCGGTCGCCGGCCACCGAGCTGGGGTAACGCACCAACGAGGCCGAGCAGTTGCTCAGCGCGATGGTGGAGGTCAGGTCGCTGGCCTGGACGGCGTGTGCGGGGGCGGCGGCGAGGGTCAGCCCGCCCGCGACGACGGCGCCGACGCCGGCCATCGCGGCAAGTCTCTTGAACATGGCTCTCCTTGTGGGGGATCGCGGGGTGTACGACTGGTCGCCGAGGCCCGCGCCGCACGAAAGTGCCATGGCCACTTCAAGTGGTCAACCGTATTGGCCGAACTCGCCGACGGCAATCGGCCGTTGCGGCCCGGGGCGGCAACCATCCGCCCCGGTATGCCCGTTAAGGGCGGGCGCGGTGGCACCCCACGGCACCGGCCGTGCCCGCCCGTCGGGGCGTCATATCCGTCCGCCCACCCGTCCGCTCGCCCGCTCGCCCGCTCGCGGGGGCTACGGCTGCGGGAAGGAGTTCTCGTCCACCTCGTCGGTCTTGGCGTTGCCGCCGACCGTCGGCTGGAGGGTGATCGACCAGGACGTCGCGGTGCGCCCGGTCTCGAACGCCAGCGTGTCCTGGAACTTGGTGAACCGGCAGCTCTGCGTGAACGCCTTCGTGTCGGAGTCCCAGTCCACCCCGCCCGCGAAGTACACCTCGTACGTGCCGTCCTCGACGCCCTCGATGCTGGCCTTCTGCCCCTTGGCCACGTACACCGAGTGCACCGACTTGCCGTTCAACGCGAGCGAGACGACCGCGTCCCCCCTGCCGCCGTTGTCGACCTTGAACACGCCCTCGCCGCGCAGCCGCCCCTCGCGCACCAGGGTGCCGTTGTCCAGCGAACGGGACTGCTGCTTGGGGGTCTGCGGGACGGCGAAGGTCGTCGGGTAGCCGGCCGCCGCCATCTTGGCCAGGGCCGCCGACACCGCCGCCAGGCCCTCCGAGGCGCCCAGTTCGGCCTGCGCGGAGCCCACCGCGCAGACGCCCCTGCTCTTGATGTCGCCGCGGACCTTCGTCGCGTCGGTGGCCAGCGAGGTCAGCGCCCTCACCAGCTCGGTCTGCGCCGTCGCGACCGCGGCCGGCTCGTCCGCCAGGCCCAGGCTCCGCCCGGCCGTCCGCGCGCTGGTGGCGATGCCGCCGAGCACGCCGTCGAGGTCGCCCAGGGTCTTGGCCCCGGCCACCTGGCCGAGCGCGGTGTTCACCGGGTCGATGGTCGTGCCGAGCACCGGGCCGTACGGCGGCGGCGTCGGGGTGGGGGTCGGCGTCCGCGTCGGCGCGGGCAGGGCCGGGGCCGCGCCGGTGGACGGCCCGCCCGCAGCGCTCCCCCCGCCGCCCCCGCTCCCCCTGGTGCCGCTGGAGCAGGCCGCGAGCAGCAGTACGGTGCCGACGGCCAGACCGGCCTTGGTGATGGACTTCATGAATCCCGCCCCGGTGACGCCCCGCGCACACAGCGTGCACGTGTCCGCCGCCATGCTGGCGGCCCCGCCCGGCGCGGTCAACCGGATTCCGAGGGCGTGCGGAGGGCGTGCAGGGGGCGCCCGGGGGCGCTGATCGAGGTCAACTACGATCGGGGCGTGCTCAGCCTCACCGGATTCCCCCTCCAGATCGTCGCCTCGGTCGTCGCGATCCTCGTCTTCGGCGCCACCATGTGGCTCTGGCCGCGCTTCGGCGGGAAGGGCTGGAAGTCCTGGACGGGCCGGATCGGCGCCTTCCTCGCCACCCAGATCGCCGTGCTGGTCGCCATGGGCCTGATCGCCAACGGCTACTTCGGCTTCTACAGCTCCTGGAGCGACCTGCTCGGCACCGACGGCAAGCCGGGCACGGTCGTCGACCACACGCCGAACGCCTCCGTGGCCGTCACCGGCGAGCAGAAGTTCTACTCGGCCCAGGGCTCGGACCGGGAGCGCTCCGGGCTGATCCAGCAGGTCGCCGTCAAAGGAGCCTCGACCGGCCTGAGCACCGAGGCGTTCGTCTACCTGCCCCCGCAGTACTTCCAGCCGGACTACGCTCAGCAGCGGTTCCCGATGGCCCTGGTGCTCACCGGCTACCCGGGCACCCCGGAGAAGCTGATCTCGCTGATGCAGTACCCGGCCTCCACCCTCACCGCGATCGAGCAGAAGAAGCTGCCGCCGACCGTCCTGGTGATGATGCGCCCCACGGTCGTCGGCAACCGGGACACCGAGTGCGTCGACGTGCCGGGCGGCCCCCAGGCGGAGACCTTCTTCACCACCGACCTGCCCAAGGCGCTCGCCACCACCTACCGGCTCGGCACCGACCCGGCGAGCCGCGCCGTGATCGGCAACTCGACCGGCGGCTACTGCGCGCTCAAGTTCGCGATGCGCAAGCCCGACGCCTACCGCGCGGCGGTCGCGCTCTCCGGCTACTACAGCGCGGCGCACGACGAGACCACCGGCGACCTCTTCGGCGGCAACGACCAGCTGAAGCAGCAGAACGACCTGCTGTGGCGGCTGAAGAACCAGCCGGCCGCCCCCGTCTCCCTGCTGCTCACCACCAGCTACGACGAGAACAACTACGCCGACACCCAGGCCATGGTCGGCGCCTTCAAGGCCCCCACCAAGGTGTCCACCATCACCCTGGACACCGGCGGCCACAACTTCCACACCTGGACCCGGGAGATCCCCCCGGCCCTGGAGTGGCTCGGCCAGCACCTCACCATGCCGAAGGCCACCTGACCACGCCGAAGGCCGCCTGACCGATCCCCCGGCGGCCCGCCCGATCACCCGATCGGCCCCGCAGATCACACCCGTCTCACAGCGTCGTCTCACGCTCCTCTCAGCCGCACCACGCACGGTATGGCGCATGACCACGACCAGCTACTCCACTCCGGCCGGCGAACCGTGGCCCGAGGCCGCGGACTTCCCGCCGCCGGAGGTGCCGCAGCCGGACCCAGCCCGGCCGGACCCGGCGCCGCTCTTCCCCGAGCATCCCCTGCCGCCCGCCGGCCCCAAGGGCCCCGCCTCCTGGTCCGGCCGGCTGCGCACCCTCCCCGCCCGCGCCTGGCGCGGCCGCGCGGACGACCCGCGCTGGGTGCGCCCGGCCCTGCTGGCACTGCTGGCCGCGACCGTCGTCCTCTACCTCTGGGGCCTGAGCGCCTCCGGCTGGGCCAACGCCTTCTACTCGGCCGCCGTCCAGGCCGGCAGCCAGAGCTGGAAGGCCTTCTTCTTCGGCTCCTCCGACGCCGGGAACTTCATCACCGTCGACAAGCCCCCGATGTCGCTGTGGCCGATGGCCCTCTCGGTGCGGGTCTTCGGCCTGTCCTCCTGGTCCGTGCTCGCCCCGCAGGCCCTGATGGGCGCCGCCACCGTGGGCGTCGTCTACGCGACGGTGCGCCGGCGCTTCTCCCCGCTCGGCGGCCTGCTCGCCGGGGCCGCCCTGGCGCTCACCCCGGTCGCGGCGCTGATGTTCCGCTTCAACAACCCCGACGCGCTGCTGGCCCTGCTGCTCACCCTGGCCGCGTACGGGCTGGTGCGGGCCATCGAGGCGGCGGGCACCCGGTGGCTGGTGTTCACCGGGGCGATGTTCGGCCTGGCCTTCCTCACCAAGACCCTGCAGGCCTTCCTCGTGCTGCCCGCCTTCGCGCTGGTCTACCTGGTCGTCGCGCCCACCGGCCTGTGGCGGCGGGTGCGGCAGCTGCTGCTCGCGGGCGCGGCCATGGTGGTCGCGGGCGGCTGGTGGGTCGCGGTGGTCGAACTGCTGCCGGCCTCGGCCCGCCCGTACGTCGGCGGCTCGCAGGACGACAGCTTCCTCTCCCTCACCTTCGGCTACAACGGCCTCGGCCGGATCAACGGCGACGAGACCGGCAGCGTCGGCGGCGGCGGGCGGCTCCCGGCCGGGCTCGACCTGCCGGCCGGGGCGATGCGCGGCGGCCGCGGCTGGGGCCAGACCGGCCTCACCCGGCTGTTCGGGAGCGACATCGGCGGGCAGATCGCCTGGCTGCTGCCGGCCGCGCTGATCCTGCTGGTCGCCGCCCTGTGGGCGACCCGCCGCTACGCCCGCACCGACACCGCCCGCGCGGCGTTCCTGGTCTGGGGCGGCGCGATGCTGTCCACCGCGCTGGTGTTCAGCTTCATGTCCGGGATCTTCCACCAGTACTACACGGTGGCGCTCGCCCCGGCCGTCGCGGCGCTGGTCGGCATGGGCGTGGACGGCCTGTGGCGGGCCCGGCACCGGCTTCCGTGGGCGCTGGTGCTGGCCGGCACCCTCGCGGTGACGGCGGTGTGGGCGTTCGTCCTGCTCGGGCGGAGCACGGAGTTCCTGCCCTGGCTGCGCTGGGCGGTGCTGGTCGGCGGGCTGGTGGCGGCGGCCGCGCTGGTCGCCGGACAGCTGGCCGGGCGGGCCGACGGGCGGCTCGGCGCCCGGATCGCCTCGGTCGCCGGCCTGGTCGGCCTGGCGGCGGCGCTCGGCGGGCCCGCCGCGTACGCGGTGGACACCGTCGGCACGGCGCACAGCGGCTCCATCGTGACGGCCGGGCCGGCCGTCCAGGGCGCCTCCGGTCCGGGCGGCGGCGGCCGGCACGGCGGGCAGGGCTTCGCGGGCAACGGGCGGACGTTCCAGCCCGGCCAGAACAGCGGCGGGCAGCACGGCGGCTGGCCGGGCGGCCAAGGCGGCTTCAACGGCGGCGGCAACGGCGGCTGGCCGGGCGGTGGTTCGGGCAAGGGCCTGGGCGGCGGCAACGGTCACCGCGAGCGCGGCACGGGCGCCAACCCCGGCACCACCGACCCGGGCACCGGCAACCCCGGCAACCCCGGCAACCCCGGCAACCCCGGCAGCGGCGAGGACCCCGGCACCTTCGGCCCCGGCGGCATGGGCGGCACGGGCGGCGCGGGCGGCCCCGCAGGCGCGGGCGGCATGGGCGGCCTGCTCGGCGGCACCAAGGTGAGCGAGGAGGCCGCCGCCCTGCTCAAGGAGAGCGCCGGCCAGTACACCTGGGCGGCCGCCACCAGCGGCTCGCAGACCGCCGCCAGCTACCAACTCGCCACCGAAGAGCCCGTGATGGCCCTCGGCGGCTTCAACGGCACCGACCCCTCGCTCAGCCTGGCCGGCTTCCAGAAGTACGTCCAGGAGGGCAAGGTGCACTGGTTCATCGCCGGCGGCTCCCACCGCGGCTTCGGCGGGGCCGAGAGCGGACAGGGCGGCTCCGGGGAGAAGGAGTCGGAGACCTCCCAGATCGAGAGCTGGGTGACGAGCCACTTCACCGCGAAGACGGTCGGCTCCACCACCTTCTACGACCTGACGGCCCCGACCTCCTGACCGTCCCACCTCCTGACCGTCCCACCCCAGGGGGCGCACCGCAGCCGGCGGTGCGCCCCCTCGCGTTGCCCCCTGGAAAGCCCCCGTCGGCGCCGCCAGCCCCCGTCAGGCGGACGGGCAGTGCGTCCCGGCGGCGGGCAGCGTGCCGTCCACCAGGAACGCGGCCACCGCGTCCCGCACGCACCCGCTCTTGTCGTAGCCGGTGTGCCCGTCGCCGTCCCGGGTGAGCAGGACGGCGTCGGCGAGGTTGGAGGCCATCCGCTGCGCCCACGGGTACGGCGTGACCGGGTCGGCGGTGGAGCCGATCACCAGGATCGGGGCGCTGCCCTCGGCCCGGATCCGGGCGGGCCGTTCGGCGGTGCGGTACGGCCAGGAGCGGCAGTCCGGGGCGAACAGCGCCGCCGCGGTGTCGTGCCGGCTCATCAGCGGGGCGCGGGTGGCGAGTTCGGCGCGGTCGGTGCGCAGGTCCCCAGCGGTGGGGGCCATCAGGGCGTCCGCGCAGCTGATGGCGGCGAAGGCGTCCGCCGCGGTGGAGTAGCCGCCGTCCTCGCCGCGGCCGTTGGCGCCGTCGGCGAGGGCGAGCAGTTCGGCGGCGTCGCCGCGGGTGATCGCCGGGTCGAGGGCCTGGCGCAGCCGCTCCCAGGAGCGGTGGCCGTCGTAGAGGGTGTCGAGGGTGCCGTTCCAGGCCAGGGTGGCGGTGAGGCGGCGGCCGTCGGCGGCGGGCAGCGGGTGTGCGCGCAGGCCGTCCAGGAAGTCGGCGAGCCGCTGCGGGGCAGCGGCGCGGTCGCGGCCGAGCGGGCAGTCGTCGCGGCCCGCGCAGTCGGCGGCGAAGTCCCGCAGTGCGGTCTCGGTGGCGGCGGCGGCCTCGACGTTCAGCCGGACCGGGTCGAGGCTGCGCTCGAAGGCGCCGTCCAGGGCGAGGCGGCCGGTGCGGGCGGGGAACTCCTCGGCGTAGAGGGCGCCCAGGTAGGTGCCGTAGGAGCTGCCGAGGAAGTCGAGCCGCCGTTCGCCCAGGGCGCCGCGCAGCACGTCGAGGTCGCGGGCGGTGTCGCGGGTGGAGAGGTGGGGCAGCAGCGTGGCGTACCGGGCCTGGCAGGCGTCGGCGAGCACCCGGCCGCGGTCGTAGCCGGGGTCGTCGGTGCTGGTCCACTCGTCCCGGGTGCGGTCGTCGAGGCAGTGCACGGGGGTGGTGCGGCCGGCGCCGCGCGGGTCGAAGCCGACCAGGTCGAAGTGGTCGGAGAGGGTGCCGCGGTAGTCCTCCCAGCCCCAGACCACCCGGTCCACGCCGGAGTTGCCCGGCCCGCCGGGGTTGAGCACCAGTGCGCCGATCCGCCGGTCGGCCTCGGTGGCGCGGATCCGGGAGACGGCGACGTTGATCGTCTCGCCGCCCGGATCGGCGTAGTCCAGCGGGACCTTGAGTCCGGTGCACTGCGCGACCGGCTCTCCGGCCGGGCGCTCAGGCCGGTCCGGGCAGTCCTTCCAGTCCAGCGGCTGGAGGTACAGGGCCGCGAGCGCGGGGGCGGCCGTGCCGGGCACCAGGTCCTGGGGCCGGGCCGCGGCCGCGGTGCCGGGCCGGCGGGCGCCCGGGTCCGAGGGCCCGGTGCAGCCCGCGGCGAGCACGAGGAGGGCGACGGTGAGCAGGGCGCGGAGCGGGCGGCGGGGGTTCGACGAGTGCACCGCCCACGAATACCACCCGGCGCCCGCTCCCGTCACACCAGCATCTGCCGTAACGATTCCTCAGCCTCCGCACTGCTGCAGCATGGCCTGCTTGTCGGCCACGGTGACGGGGAGTTGGTACTTCAGGGAGACCTGGGCGAAGCGGACGGCGTACGAGCAGCGGACGGCGGTGTTGGCGGGCAGCCAGGAGGCCGGGCCGGAGTCGCCCTTGGAGGCGTTCTGCGAGCCGTCGGCGGGGATCAGGTTGAGCGGGTCGTTGGCGATCTGGACGCGCTTGGCCTTGTCCCACTTGGCGGCGCCCAGCTGCCAGTCGTAGGACAGCGGCATCACGTGGTCGATCTGGATCTTCGAGGCCTGCTGCTTGGTCCACTGGACGTTCTTGCCGGTGTACGGGTCGTAGATGGTCATCGCGGTGACGACGCAGTTCGAGCCGTCCTTGCGCTCGACGGCGGTGCCGTCGCGGGCGAGCAGGTCGTTGCGGGTGTCGCAGTTGTTGTGGCCGAGCGGGACGCCGTCGACGTTGTCCGTCCAGGCGGGGCCGAACTCGTTGCGGTCGTAGCCGTCCTTGGGGCCGGCGGCGGCGGTGGCGACCTTGGCTATCACGTCGCGGCCCACCTTCTGCTCCTCCGGCGTGGTCAGCGGGGCCAGGCCGGGCTTGGTGCCGTCCGGGTTCTGCAGCGGGCTGGTGCCCAGGCCCCCGGCGGGCGCGGCGGAGTCGCCGCTCTTGTGGTCACGGCCGCCCAGCAGCCAGCCGGCCAGCGCGAGCGCGCATATCAGGAACACGGTGGCGGCGGACAGGGCGGTGCGGCGGGCGGGCACGGATAACTCCCGGGATCTGGGGCGGGTTGACGGCGAACCAGCAGATCAGCCACCCCGAGAGCAGGTCAAGGCGGCGCCACGCGAACCCCGCCGACCATGTCGAAGCTCACACTCCGGGCGTCAGCCGCCGATGGCGGACATCGGGCGGTCCGGCCGGACGAAGTCGGCGGAGTTGACGGCGTGTCCGGGCCCCTTCCCGGCCACCGAGGCCCGCCAGGCCGCCTCGATCCGGTCGTCGTCCGCGCCGCCGCGCAGCAGCGCGCGCAGATCGGACTCCTGCGTCGCGAACAGGCAGTTGCGCAACTGGCCGTCGGCGGTGAGCCGGACCCGGTCGCAGCCCCCGCAGAACGGGCGGGTCACGGAGGCGATCACCCCGATGACGGCGTCCGTGCCCGCGACCCGCCACTCCTCCGCCGGGGCGTTGCCCCGCCGCCCCACGGGCAGCAGGTCGAAGCGCTCCCCGAGCCGCTCCAGGACCTCCGCGGCGGTGACCATCGCCGAACGGTCCCAGGCGCCCTGCGCGTCCAACGGCATCGACTCGATGAACCGCATCTGGTACCCGTGCTCCACCGCGAAGGCCGCCAGCTCCGGGATCTCGTCCTCGTTCACCCCGCGCACCGGCACCGCGTTCACCTTCACCGGCCCCAGCCCCGCCGCCCGCGCCGCCGCCAGGCCCGCGAACACGTCCGCGATCCGGTCCCGCCGCGTGATCCGCGCGAACCGCTCCGGGCGCAGCGTGTCCAGGCTGACGTTCACCCGCTCCAGCCCCGCCGCCCGCAGCGCCACCGCCGTGCGGGCCAGCCCGATCCCGTTCGTCGTCAACGACACCTCCGGCCCCAGCGCGGCGATCCGCCCCACCAGGTCCGGCAGGCCCCGCCGCAACAGCGGCTCCCCGCCGGTCAGCCGCACCGAGGCGACCCCCAGCCGCCCGACCGCGATCCGCACCAGCCGCACCACCTCGTCGTCGCCCAGCGCCTGCGCCCTCGGCAGCCAGTCCAGGCCCTCGGCCGGCATGCAGTAGGTGCAGCGCAGGTTGCAGCGGTCGGTCAGCGAGACCCTCAGGTCGGTGTGGACCCGGCCGAAACGGTCCAGCAGCGGGCGCGGTGCGGTGTTCATCGACCCAGTACAGGGGCCGGCGGGCCGCAGGACCAGCGGCCGAACCGCCGGGGGGCGGCCACCACCTGCGGGTTCCCCTTGTGCGTTCGTACAACTGTGGGTTCGTACGGCTGCGCGGCGACGGCCCCGGCGGGCAGGCTGGGCCCATGCAGACCACCGAAGACCGAACCGGGCCCGTCGCCGCACTGGTGCTCGCCGCCGGGGGCGGGCGACGCCTCGGCGGGCGGCCCAAGGCCCTGATCCGGTACGCGGGCCGCCCGCTGGTCGAGCACGCGGTGGCGGTGGTGCGGGCGGGCGGCTGCGCGGACGTCACGGTGGTGCTGGGCGCGGCCGGCGACCGCGTCCGCTCCACGGCGCACCTGCCGGGCTGCCGGCTGGTGGCCAACCCGGACTGGGCGGGCGGCATGGGCTCCTCACTGCGCGTCGGGCTGGCCGCGCTGGCGCCGGAGGTGTCGGCGGTGCTGGTGATGCTGGTGGACACCCCGGGCGTCACCGCGGCCGCGGTGGCCCGGCTGCTGGCCGCGCACCGGGCCGGCGCGGACCTGGCCGCGGCGGCCTACGCAGGGCGGCGCGGGCACCCGGTGCTGATCGGCGCCCGGTACTTCGCGCAGGCGGCCGCGGGCGCCTGCGGCGACGCCGGGGCCCGCACCCTGCTGGCCGCGCACCCGGACGCGGTCACCCTGGTCGAGTGCGCCGACGTCGCCGTCCCGGACGACCTGGACACCCCCGCCGACCTGGCCCGCTGGTCCGCCGGCTGACCGCACCCCGGCGGCCCGGGTGCCCGAAGCACCCGTGGCGGGCACCGGCCGGGCGCACACCCCTGATCCGACCCTGAGGATTGCCCCATTCCGCGCCAAGGACCCACCGTTTCGGGGAGCATGGAAACCGTTCCACCACCCGACTCGAACGGACGGAGCCCGCGATGGCCGGACTGCCCGACGACTTCACCGGACACGACCCCGCGAGGCCAGGGCACGGGGCGGGCGGTGGCGCCCGGGCGATCCGCTGCCCCGCCTGCCGCCGCGAGCACCTCTACGAGCCGCCGTCGCTGCCCTGTCCGTGCGGCGCCTCGCTGAAGGTGCCGCTGCTGCGCGGCGGGGTGCCGGTGCAGGTGCGGTTCCGCTCCTGGGAGGACTCCTGGCTGAGCATGCGCTGCCCGCACTGCGGCCGCTCCGACCAGTGGCCGCAGCCCGAGTTCACCTGCAACTGCGGCGCCACCGTCCGGCTGCCGGTGGACCGCACCACCCGGCTCGGCGGCGGCACGGCCGGCCCGCTCGCCACCCCCGGCCCGCAGGCCTCCCGCCCGTACCCGGCCCACCCGATGAGCACCCCGGTGCCCGCCCCGCCCGGCGGCTCCGGCGGCCAGCCCAAGCCGTTCCGCCACCGCGCGCCGTTCCGCCCGCACCCGGTGCGTACCTCGCAGGACGCGGTCTTCACCGCCGCCCGCTACCTGGAGTGGCTCGGCTTCGACGACCTGGAGCTGACCGAGGCCCAGGAGCGCGACGGGGTGACCCTGCTGGGCAGCCGGATGGTCGCCCAGGTGGACACCTGGACCGAGCCGGCCGACGTGAAGTCGGTCGAGTGCCTGTGGCTGCAGACCCTGCACGCCGAGGAGATGGCCGCCGCCATGTTCACCCTGGCCGGCTACTCCCACCAGGCCACCGTGCGCGGCGAACAACTGCTGGTCGCCCTGTTCAGCCTGGACCTGGCGGGGGTGCCGCAGCCCGCCAACGGCGCCGCCGAGGCCCTGATGGAAACCGGCTGGACGTCCTGACCGACCGGAGGCCACCGGGGCGCATCCGCCAGGGCGCGTCCTGTGGATCACGCCGAGCCCTAGATCATTTCCCCCGCGAATGCAAGAACCTCCGCTCGTGATCTGGTGCACAAGCTCACCCCCGTGTTGAATTGCCGCCACAGCGCGGGCCCTTGCGCTGCCGTCGCCGTGCCGCCGACAGTCGACGGCGGCGACGCCGGGCAGGGCCGCGCCCCGCTGGATGGCGCACACAAGGAGGTGGCGTTGTCAGAGCACGGATGGGGCCCGAACGGCCCGAACGGGCGGGGGCGGGCGGCAGCGGAGGAGCCGGGCGACACCGTGTGGCGACTGAGGTCCCGGGGGTGCTGGCAGGAGGCGGCCGAACTGCTGCGCCCGGCCGCCGAACAGGACCCGACAGCGGCCCTGGCACGGGCCGAACTCCTCATCGAGCAGTGCCTGTTCACCGCCGCACAGTGGACCCAGGCGGAACAGGCCCTGCGCCTCGCGGAGGCCGTGGTGGCCAGCACCGAGCAGCGCGCGGCCGCAGCCTGCGCCCGCGGCTTCCTGGCGTACGTGGCCAGCGTGCTCGGCCCCCGGGACCGACTGGACGAGGCGCAGGCCGCGCTCGGACGCACCTCGGCACTGCTGCCGCCGGACGCGCCGGGCCGCCCGCTGCTGGACTTCCGGCGCGGACTGGTCGCCGAGAACCTGCTGCGCGACCGCGGCGCCGCCTGGATCGCCTACCGCCGGGCGCACGACGGCGCGGGCGAACGCGGGGACGAACTGCTGCGCTCGTACACCTGGCGCCACCTGGCGGCGCTGGCCCTGGCCCGCGGGGACCGCGACCACGCCCGCGAGGGCTTCGACGCCTCGCTGCGGCTGCGCGAGCAACTCGGCTTCACGGTGGGGGTGGCGCCGGCGCTCGCGGCGCTCGCCGAGGTGTCCGAACCGGCCGAGGCCGCCCGGTTGCGCGCCGAGGCGGCCCGGCTCGTCCACGCCCTGGGCGGCGTGCCGGTCTGGCTCGCGCGCCAGTTGGGCACCACCCGCACGCCGGGGCCTCTCCCGGACGGGGCCCGCGCGCCGGGGCCTCTCCCGGACGGGGCCCGCACGCCGGGGCTCCCCCCGGGCGGGGCCCACACGCCGGGGCCTCCCCCGGACGGGCGCATCACCCGCGAGACCTGGGGGACAATCAGCTAAGGTGAGCCTAACCTGGCCGGGGTGAGCAGTACCCCGGCCGGGTTCGCCTTGCCGTTCCCCGGGCACCGCCATGCCCCGGTCCGGCCGGGCCCGGGCGGGCCACCACCCCGACCGGGCACCGCCGGGCGGTCCATGGGCGGTCCCCGGTCGACCCGATGGGGCCCGCCCATGACCGCGAGCAGCACCCGGCCCGGCCCCACGCCGTGCGCCCCCCGCACCACCGAGGCGCACGCCCTCACCCCCGCGCCGGCCGCCACCGCCCCCGGCGCGACCTCGTACCACCGGCTCACCGCGCTCGCCCCCGTCCTACGGGTGCGCTGCGCCCCGCCCCGCCGCGGCGACGGCTGGATCCCCGCCGCCGACCTGACCACCCGGCCCGAGGCGGTCCGCGAGCTGATCGCCCACGACGCCCGGCAGGGCCTCGCCCGCTACGGGCGGCCACTGCGCCCGGACGTGGCGGCCGGCTTCGGCCTGCACCGCGTCGTGTGGCCGCTCTCGCTGCTGTTCACGCTGCCGTGGTTCCTGGAGCGCCGGGTCCCGCTGCTCGACCCGGAGGACGTCTCGGTGCGCCGCGGCACCGACCGGGTGGAGCTGACGGTCCACCCGGAGGCGTTCGCCTGCCTGCCGGACGACCCGGCGGCCGGCGTGCCGCAGGCCCGTACGGTGCCGGACGGGAACGCGTTGGCCGCCGAACTGCGGTGCGCGCTGGGCGGGTTCCTGGAGCCGGTGCTGGCCGCCTTCCGGCCCGAGGTGCGGCGCGGGCCGCGGGTGCTGTGGGCGATGGCCACGGACGCGGCGGTGGAGGGGCTCTGGTACGCCGGCGGGCTGCTCGGGGAGCAGGAGCGGGCGCGCGCCGAGCTGTCCGCGCTGCTGGAGCCCCCGCAGGCGGGCGGCGCGGCGGCGGCACCGGCGTGCGCGCCCGGCGTGACCGGCGGCCCCGCTCCGGCCCCGTCCCCCTTCACCCCCGGTGCCGGTTTCGCCGCGCCGGCGGCCGGGTGCGGGGATGCTTCGGGCACCGACCGGGCCCGGGCCAGCTGCTGCCTCGTGTATACCGCCCAACCGGAGGACATCTGCGGCGGCTGCCCCCGCGTCATGCGGGGTTGACGAAAACACGTGCGAAGCCGGATCCGGAAAGCCCGGAATTCCGGGAATAGCCCGCTTCGAATGCATAAGAAAATGCGATTGTCGCGGGGTCAGAAATCCCTCTACTCAGCGCATTGGCACCGAATCGGCCATTCCCCCGCCGAGCATCCGCCATGATGGTCCCCGCCATCACGACGCAGGAACGCGACGCAGGAAAGCGAGGCTGGTTCCGGCGATGAAATTGTCCGACATACCGCTTGGCTGGGCCGTCACCGGAGGTGCGGGGCTGCTGGTCAGCGCGCTCCTGGTGGCCCTGGTCCGGAGCCGGGGATCCGCCGCCGCCGGAGGGCCGGATTCCTGGGAGCGTTCCGAGGAACGGCGCCGCCGCAAGGAATCCCTGTACGGCGGCGCCTCGTACACGCTGCTGTTCTGCTGCGCCGGTGTCGCCGCCGCGCTCTCCTTCCACGGACTGGTCGGCTTCGGGGTGCAGAACCTCGGGCTGTCCGGCGGCTGGGAGTACCTCGTGCCGTTCGGCCTGGACGGCGCCGCGATGTTCTGCTCGGTGCTCGCCGTGCGCGAGGCCAGCCACGGCGACGCCGCGCTCGGCTCCCGGCTGCTGGTCTGGCTGTTCGCCGGCGCCTCGGCCTGGTTCAACTGGGTGCACGCCCCGCGCGGCTTCGGCCACGCCGGCGCCCCGCAGTTCTTCTCCGGCATGTCCCTCTCGGCGGCCATCCTGTTCGACCGGGCGCTCAAGCAGACCCGCCGGGCCGCGCTGCGCGAGCAGGGGCTCGTCCCCCGCCCGCTGCCGCAGATCCGCATCGTGCGCTGGCTGCGCGCCCCGCGCGAGACCTACGCGGCCTGGTCGCTGATGCTCCTGGAAGGCGTCCGCAGCCTCGACGAGGCGGTGGACGAGGTCCGCGAGGACAAGCGGGAGAGGGCCGTGGAGCGGGAGCGCCGCAGGCTCGCCGGCCGCCGCGAGCGGGCGGAGATCCGGGCGATCAGCCGCAGCAACAGCGCCTGGCGCGGACGCGGCGGCGCCACACGGCAGTTGGAGTCCGGCTCGGAACCCGCCATAGCCGGCGGGCCCACGGCGGAGCGGCCCGCCGGGCCGCGCGAGGTCGAGGCCGCCGAGGGCGCGGTGGTGCCCGCCGAGGGCACGGTGACCCAGCCGGGCCTGCCCGCCCGCCCGGAGCGGCGCACCATCGACCTGACCGTCGACGAGGACACCGTGACGCTGCCGCGGCTGGACTCGCTGGAGCGCAAACTGAAGGACCTGGAGCAGCAGTTCGGGTAACCGGATCTAGGTTGCGGGCGTGCCGCTGAGCTCGAACCACATCCGCTTGCCGGAGCCGCGCGGCTCCACGCCCCAGGCGTCCGCCAGCGCCTCGACGAGCATCAGCCCGCGCCCGGAGGAGGCCTGCTCCCCCGGGGTCCGGCGGGTCGGCCACAGGTCCGACTCGTCCTCCACCTCGACCCGCAGCCGGGCCCGGCCGCCGTCCGAGGCCGGCTCCCGGTAGAGCCGGGCGGTGAACATGGCGTCCCGGTCGGTGTGCCGGATGGCGTTGGTGACCAGTTCGGAGGAGAGCAGTTCGGCGGTGTCGATGAACTCGGCGACGCCCCAGCGGCGCAGCGCGTCGCGCAGCTCCGCCCGGACCTCGGAGATCCGCGCCAGGTCGGCCTGGCCGATCCGGCGGCGCAGCTGCTGGGCGGCCAGGCCGCCGGCCGGACCGTCCCAGCGCAGGAGCAGCAGCGCTATGTCGTCCTCGCGCTCGCTGGAGTCGGCGGCCTGGGAGGCGATCCGGTCGGCCAGGTCCTCCAGCGGGTCGCGGGCCGCCTCCTCGGCGCGCGGCAGCGGGCGAGCGAGCGCCCGGGTGAGCCGGGCGATGCCCTCGTCCAGGTCCATGCCGCGCGCCTCGACCAGGCCGTCGGTACAGAGCAGCACCGTCTCGCCCGGGTCCAGGCTGAACCGGGTGACCCGGTACTCCTGGTCCGGGTCGATGCCCAGCGGCAGCCCGCCGGCCACCGGCACCACGGCGGCGGTGCCGTCCGCCCGGCGCACCACCGGGTCGAGGTGGCCGGCCCGGACGGCGTAGACCACGCCGTAGTCCACGTTGACCTCGGCGTAGGCGCAGGTCGCGAAGTGGTCGGTGTCCAGGTCGGCGAGGAAGCGGGAGGCGCGGGCCATCACCGCGGCCGGCGGGTGCCCCTCGGCCGCGTAGGCGCGCAGCGCGATCCGCAGCTGGCCCATGATCCCGGCGGCGTGCACGTCGTGGCCCTGGACGTCCCCGATCACCAGGCCGACGTGCCCGCCCGGCAGCGGCACCACGTCGTACCAGTCGCCGCCGATCTGCAGGCCGGAGCCGGCCGCCAGGTAGCGCACGGCGGTCGTCACCCCCGGCACCGACGGCACGGTGCGCGGCAGCATCACCCGCTGGAGGCCGGCCGCCAGCTCGTGCTCGGCGTCGTGCAGCCGGGCCCGGGCCAGGGACTGGGCGACCAGCCCGCCCAGGGTCGACAGCAGGGTGCGCTCGTCGGCGTCCAGCTCGCGCTCGTCGTCGAAACTGACCACGCAGACGCCGATCGCCCGCCCGCTGGCCACCAGCGGCAGGAACGCCCAGGAGCCGCGCCCGGTACGGCTGGTCGGCTCCCAGACGTCGGGGTAGGACGCGCGGAACTCCTCGCGGGTCGGGATGAACACCGGCGCCCGGTGGCGCACCGCCTCGGCGGCCGGGTGCCCGGCCGGCAGCACCGTGCGGTCCCAGACCGCCAGCGCCTCGGTCCGGTAGCCGGAGGCGCCGAGCACCTGCGCCCGGCCGGCCTCGAAGGAGGCCAGCACCAGGCCGTCCGGCGGCAGGCCGGGCAACGGCAGCCCGGTGAACACCCGGGCCACGTCACGGACGGTGACGGCTTCGGAGAGGGCGCGGGCCGCCTCCTTGATGAACCGGGAGCGCTCCTCGCGCAGCAGGGCCATCC
The DNA here is from genome assembly GCF_040687675.1 of Kitasatospora sp. NPDC056731. NCBI lineage: Bacteria > Bacillati > Actinomycetota > Actinomycetes > Kitasatosporales > Streptomycetaceae > Kitasatospora > Kitasatospora sp. NPDC056731. The sequence continues at coordinate 244,572 of NZ_JBFBNR010000004.1, read as the reverse complement.
GGTCGGCGCGGTCGCGCTTGTGCAGTTCGACGGTGGCGTCCCAGACGAAGCCCACCATCCGCGAGGCCCGGCCGAAGGCGTCCGCGAGCACCCGGCCGCGGAAGCGCACCGCGCGCATGGTGCCGTTGGGCCCGACGGTGCGGTAGTAGGCGCCGCACTGGCCCAGTTCGGCCACCGCGCGCTCGACCCGGCGGCGCACCACCGGCGCGTCCTCGGGGTGCAGCAGCGCCAGGAAGGAACCGGCGGTGCGGTCGAAGCGGCCCTGGTCCATGCTGTCCAGGCCGATGATCGCGCAGGCCCGGTGGTCGCCCTCCAGGACGTCGCGGCGGATGTCCCAGTCGAAGGAGCCGATGCCGTTGGCGGCCATCGCGGGCTCCAGCCAGTCCGGCATGGTGTCCGCGGAGGCGGGCGGCAGGCTGCCGGGGAGCACCGTCGCCAGCCGTCCGGCGGCGAGCGCGGGCGCCGGGCGCGGCACGGGCCGGCGCACCGCCTGCGCGGGCGGCTTCGCCCGGCCCGGCCCGGTCGTGGCGGGGCCGGCGGGGGGCTGGTCGACCGTCACGGGACCGGGACCGGAGGGGTTCGGACCGGTGGTGCGGGCGGAGGCTGCCTGCTGCGGTTCGGCGGTGGGCACACCGGGTGGAAGCGCCGGCCCCGGCGACTCGGGCTCAGTGGGCATGCTGCTCCTGCCGCTGCCGTGGCGGACCGCGCCGACCGTCCGGCCGGGCCGCGTGGCGGTGTGATGGGTGGTGCTGGATCGGACGGTGTCGACGGGCGGGGTCGGTCGAGGTTCGGTCTCCCCGCTGCTTCCCGCACGTGGACACACATTCCCACCATCCTGTCCAATGTTGGGCCGAGCGGCAATGGCAACGGGCCGGAAATCTTCCGTTCCGCCTTCTGTTCTGGGCATGCTTCGAAGGCGAATGAATCGACGGCGAACGGTGCGGCGGGCCGCGCGCCCCCGCCCGCCCCGCGCCCCCGCATGCCCCGAGCGCCCCGTTCCCGCGCCCCGTGCCCGTACCCGAGCCCCGAGCCCGCACCCCGGGAGCGGCCGGGCTCAGGGCAGGGCGAGCTCGAACCAGGTGACCTTGCCGTCGCCCCGCAGCTGCACGCCCCACGCGTCCGCGAGCGACTCCACCAGCAGCAGGCCGCGCCCCGAGGTCGCGTACTCGGCGTCCGGATCGCGGCGCCGGCCGGGCAGCCGGGTCGTGCCGTCCTGCACCTCGATCCGCAGCCGGTGGTCCGACCCGAGCACCGCGTCGAACACCGCGCCCTTGCCGGTGTGCAGCAGCGCGTTGGTCACCAGCTCGGAGGAGAGCAGTTCGGCGGTGTCCGACAGCTCCGGCACCCCCCAGTGGCTGAGCGCCGTCCGCAGCCGCCGGCGGACCGAGCCGACCGCGACCAGGTCGGCCGGGTCGAGCGTCAGGTGCAGCCGGCGGTGCAGGGCGCAGCCGGGGGCCGAGGTGCCCGGCAGGGTCGTCCCGGTGCCGCCGGCTGCGCCCGGGGCGGGCCCGGACCGGTAGGCGTCACCCGAACTCGTCCGCTGCCGCGGGAATCGCGACTGACCGTCCATCAACACATGCCCCCGCCCTCGAATCCGGGCCCCCGCCTCCGGATCCCCCGCCGGCCGGGTGGCCCCTACGTTCTGACCACTCATCCTCATGCCCAGTTGACGGCGTTTGCAACAGTGTGCGTCCGATCACGTGGGGTGAAAGGGGCACGGGGAGGTTCACGTGATCCAACTGCCCGCGCCGGACAGGTTTGCGAAGCGCAGAGCCTGTTTTCGAGCCCGCCCCCGCCCGATCCCGCGCACACCCGGCGCCCGGGCGCCGGCCCGCGCCGCCCTCCCGCTCCCCGTCGCACCCCCGCCGTGCGCCGGGCCCCGGCCGACCCCGTCCCGCTCCGCGCGCCCGGCGCACCCCGGTGGCGCGCTTTCCCAGCGGGCCTTCCCCGCGGGCCTTCCCCGCGGGCCTTCACCCCCGCCGCGGGCCCGGCGAGCCGAACCCCTGCGGACCGGCAACGCTGGACACGGCGGCCCGGTCCGGGTTCAATGGCCCGAGATGTTTGAACGACGTTCTAACATCGCCCCCGAAAGCCGACCCCCCTCCCCCGGCGACCGCGAGCGAGGAACCGTGCGACTGACCCCCACCGAGCGGGACCGGCTGCTGATCTTCACAGCAGCCGAACTGGCCCGCGCCCGCCGCGCCCGGGGCGTACGCCTCAACATCCCCGAGGCCACCGCCCTGATCGCGGACACCGTCTGCGAGGCCGCCCGCGACGGCCGACGCCTGGCCGAGGCCATCGAGGCCGGCCGCAGCGTGCTCACCGCCGACGACGTGCTGCCCGGCGTGCCGGACGTCGTCACCGTCATCCAGGTCGAGGCCGTCTTCGACGACGGCACCCGCCTGGCCGTCGTCAACGACCCGTTCCGGGGCGCCGGCTCGCTCGGCGACGAAGCCCCCGGCGGCGCGCTGATCGGCGACGGCACCGGCTACGACCCGGTCGAGGAGACGGTGCTGCTGCCCGTCCACAACACCTCCCAGGTGCCGATCTCGGTCACCTCGCACTTCCACTTCTTCGAGGCCAACCCGCGCCTCGCCTTCGACCGCGCCGCCGCCTACGGCACCCACCTGGCCGTCCCGGCCGGCTCCTCGGTGCGCTTCGACCCGGGCGCCACCGTCGAGGTCGGCCTGGTGCCGATCGGCGGCCAGCGCGTCGCGATCGGCTTCGCCGGCCTGGTCGACGGCCCGCTGGACGCGCCCGGCGCGAAGGAGGCCGCCCTGGCCAAGGCCCGCGCGACCGGCTACCTGACCACCTTCGACGACACGGAGGTGCCGTCATGACGTCCATCACCCCCCACGACTACATCTCGGTGCACGGCCCCCGGGCCGGCGACCGGATCCGGCTCGGCGACTCCGGCCTGATCGTCCGCGTCGAGTCCGACTCGCAGGCCCCCGGCGAGGAGTTCCTGGCCGGCTTCGGCAAGACCGCCCGCGACGGACTGCACCTCAAGGCCGCCGCCGTCCGCGACACCTGCGACGTGGTGATCAGCAACGTCCTGGTGATCGATGCCATCCAGGGCATCCGCAAGACCTCGATCGGCCTGATCGACGGCCGGATCGCCTCGATCGGCCGCGCCGGCAACCCCGACACCCTCGACGGCGTGGACGTCGTCGTCGGCACCGGCACCACCATCGTCTCCGGCGAGGGCATGATCGCCACCGCCGGCTCCATCGACACCCACGTCCACCTGCTCTCGCCGCGGATCATGGAGGCCTCGCTGGCCTCCGGCGTCACCACGATCATCGGCCAGGAGTTCGGCCCGGTCTGGGGCGTCGGCGTCAACTCCCCCTGGGCCCTGCGCCACGCCTTCAACGCCTTCGACGCCTGGCCCGTCAACATCGGCTTCCTGGGCCGCGGTTCGTCCTCCGACGCGGCCCCGCTCGTCGAGGCCCTGGCCGAGGGCGGCGCCTCAGGCTTCAAGGTCCACGAGGACATGGGCGCCCACACCCGCGCCCTGGACACCGCGCTGCGCGTCGCCGAGGAGTACGACGTCCAGGTCGCCCTGCACACCGACGGCCTGAACGAGTGCCTGTCGGTGGAGGACACCCTGAAGGTGCTGGAAGGGCGGACGATCCACGCCTTCCACATCGAGGGCTGCGGCGGCGGACACGTCCCCAACGTGCTGAAGATGGCGGGCGTGCCCAACGTCATCGGCTCCTCCACCAACCCCACCCTGCCCTTCGGCCGCGACGCGCTCGGCGAGCACTTCGGCATGATCGTCTCCGCCCACGACCTCAAGACCGACCTGCCCGGCGACGCCGCCATGGCCCGCGACCGCATCCGCGCCGGCACCATGGGCGCCGAGGACGTCCTGCACGACCTCGGCGTCATCGGCATCACCTCCTCCGACGCCCAGGGCATGGGCCGCGCCGGCGAGACCGTCCGCCGCACCTTCGCCATGGCCGGCAAGATGAAGGCCGAACTCGGCCCCCTCGACGGCGGCTACGGCACCACCGAGAGCGGCGACGACAACGAACGCGTGCTGCGCTACATCGCCAAGCTCACCATCAACCCCGCCATCGCCCACGGCCTCTCCCACGAGGTCGGCTCCATCGAGGTCGGCAAGCTCGCCGACATCGTCCTGTGGCGCCCCGACCACTTCGGCGCCAAGCCCCAACTGGTGTTGAAGGCCGGCTTCCCCGCCTACGGCGTGGTCGGCGACCCCAACGCCTCCACCGACACCTGCGAACCCCTCGTCCTCGGAGCGCAGTTCGGCGCCCACGGCGCCACCGCCGCCGACATCTCCGTCGCCTTCGTCGCCCAGGCCGCCGCCGACGGCGCCTACCTCGACCGCCCCGCCGACGGGCTGCCCACCCGCCGCCGCCGCGTCGGCGTCCGCAACACCCGCGGCATCGGCCCCCGCGACATGGTCCGCAACGCCCGGGTCGGCCGCGTCGACGTCACCCAGACCGGCCTGGTCTCGCTGGACGGCGAACCGCTGCGCTCCGAACCCGCGGACAGCGTCTCGCTCAGCCGCCTCTACTTCCTCTGACACTTCCGCTGCCGCTGCCACTTCCGCTTCCGCTGCCACTTCCGCCGAACGCCTCCCCCTAGGACTCCCGGATGACCACCCCCACGCCCGCCTCCCTCGGCTACCGGATGCCCGCCGAGTGGCACCCGCACGACCGCACCTGGATGGCCTTCCCCACCGCCAACCCCACCTTCGACACCCCCGAGAACCTGCACGCGGGCCGCGAGGCCTGGGCCGCCGTCGCCAACACCATCGTCCGGTACGAGCCGGTCACCCTGGTCGTCAACACCGGCGAGACCGCGGACGCCCGCAGGTACGTCTCCGAGCAGGTCGAGATCGTCGAGCGCCCGCTCGACGACGCCTGGATGCGCGACATCGGCCCGTCCTTCCTGATCGACGGCAAGGGCTCGCTGGCCGCCACCGACTGGATCTTCAACGGCTGGGGCGCCCAGTCCTGGGCCCGCTGGGACGACGACCAGCACATCGCCGAGCACATCAGCGAACTGACGGGCGTCCAGCGCTTCGCCTCCCGGCTGATCAACGAGGGCGGCGGCATCCACGTCGACGGCGAGGGCACCGTCCTGGTCACCGAGACCGTCCAGCTCGGCGAGGGCCGCAACGCGGACTGGACCAAGGAGGAGGTCGAGGCCGAACTGCACGCCTTCCTCGGCACCACCAAGGCGATCTGGCTGCCGCGCGGACTCACCCGCGACTACGACGAGTTCGGCACCCGCGGACACATCGACATCGTCGCCTCCTTCGTGCGCCCCGGCGTCGTCGTCGCCCACGTCCAGCCGGACCCCGCCCACCCGGACCACGCCGTCTGCCAGGAGCTCGTCGCCATCCTGCGCGCCGCCACCGACGCCCGGGGCCGGGCGCTGGAGGTCATCGAACTGGCCGCCCCCACCGTCCTGCTGGACGAGGACGGCGAACCGGTCGACTACTCCTACATCAACCACTACGTGGCCAACGACGCCGTGATCCTGTGCGCCTTCGACGACCCGCGCGACCAGGAGGCCGCCGCCGTCCTCGGCCGCGCCTACCCGGGCCGCACCGTCGAACTCGTCGACGCCCGCGAGATCTTCGCCAACGGCGGCGGCATCCACTGCATCACCCAGCAGCAGCCGAAGCCCGCCTGACCCCAAGCCACTTGAGGCACCTGGGCCACCTTGGGCACCACCCGGCTGCCGGGGCGGGGGCACCTCCCCCGCCCCGGCAGCCTTCCGACCTCCGCACCACCGAGGGAGCGCACCGCACATGGCCGACCCCCGCCCGCGCCGGCCGGCGCGCCCCCGCGAGGAGGTCTTCGCCACCGCCCGGGCCGCGATCGCCGAACACGGGCTCGCCAAACTCACCATGGCCGGGCTCGGCAAACAGCTCCAGATGAGCGCCGGACACCTGCTCTACTACTTCGGCAGCAAGGACCAGCTGCTGCTGGAAACCCTCCGCTGGAGCGAGGACCAGCTCGGCGCCCGGCGCCGTGACGCCCTCGCCGACCGCTCGCGCGACCCCTGGCAGCGGCTCGACGCCTACCTGCGCCTCTACCTGCCCGACGGGGCGGGCGATCCGCGCTGGATCCTGTGGGTCGAGGTGTGGGGGCGCTCCCCCGCCAGCGCCGAGATCCGCCAGGGGCAGCAGGAGATCGAGGCGCCCTGGCAGGCCGACCTGGTCGCCCTCATCGAGGAGGGCACCGCCACCGGCCACTTCACCCCCGGGCCCGCCGCCGACCGGGCCACCCAGATCCGCGCCCTCCTCGACGGCCTGGCCGTCCCCATCGCCATCGGCCTCCCCGCCGCCCACCGCCCCGCCGCCCTCACCCAGGCCACCGCCGTCACCGCGATCCTCCTGCGCACCTGACCCCCGGGGGCTGAGGCGGGGTGGACAGACCGACCGGTCCACGGACTTCTCCGCCAAAGGGCCCGGGCCGGGCGGCCCGTCAGGCTACGACTTGTTCAGGTACGTGAGGACGGCGCGGACGCGACGGTTGGTGTCGTCGTCGTCGGTGATGCCGAGCTTGCCGAACATCGCGGTGGTGTACTTGCCGATGGCGCTCTCGCTCAGGAAGAGCCGGCGGCCGACGGCCTGGTTGGAGAGCCCCTCGGCCATCAGCCCCAGCACGGCGTACTCGCGTTCGGTGAGCCGTTCGAGCCCCCGGTTCGGTGGCGTGTTGGACAGCAGTCTCGCGATGACGGCCGGGTCCATGGCCGTCCCTCCGTCCGCGACGCGCTCCAGGGCACCGATGAACTGGTCGGCGTCGAACACGCTCTCCTTGAGGAGGTAGCCGACGCCGCCGGAGCCGTCCGCCAGGAGCTCCCGGGCGTACAGCTGCTCGACGTGCTGGGAGAGGATGAGGACCGGCAGCCCGGGCATCTCGCCGCGGGCGGCGAGGGCCGCCCGCAGCCCCTCGTCCGACTGGGTCGGCGGCATGCGGACGTCGATGACGGACACGTCCGGGCGCCACCTGCGCAACGCGTCGAGCGTCTCGGGCCCGGTGGCGGCCGTGGCCACCACCTGGTGCCCGCAGGCCTCGATCAGGCGGACCATCCCGTCGCGCAGGAGGTAGAGGTCTTCGGCTACAACGATTCGCATGGCACCGTCATCCTGACACGGGTCGGCCCGCCCGACGGACTGGTGACCTCCAGGGTTCCGTCGAAGGCCGCGAGCCGGCGGCGCAGGCCCGCCAGCCCGCCGCCGGCCCGGACGTCGGCCCCGCCCCGGCCGTCGTCCTCGACCTCGGCGACGACCGCGGCGGCGACACCGGTGCCGTCCCGCGTGAGGGAGATCCGCACCCCGGACGCCCCGGCGTGCCGGACGGCGTTGGTCAGCAGCTCGGCGACGCCGAAGTAGACGGCGGACTCGATCGGCGGGTCCAGGCGCAACGGGGCGTCGGCGCTGACGGCCACCTCCAGCGGGACGTCCAGGGCGAGCGCGCGGACGGCGTCGACGAGCCCCCGCTCGCTCAGCACCGGCGGGCTGATCCCCCGGATCAGGTCGCGGAGTTCGGCCAGCGAGGCGGTGGCACCGGCCTGCGCGTCCCGCATCAGCGCCCTGGCCTGGTCGGGGTCACGCTCCATCAGCTTCCCGGCGGTCGCCAGGGAGAGCCCGAGCGCGACCAGGCGGGCCTGCGCCCCGTCGTGCAGATCCCGTTCGATCCGGCGGATCTCGGCGGCCTGCGCGACCGTCACCTCCGCCCGCTGGGCAGTCAGTTCCCCGACCCGCTCCGCCAGCGCCATCGCCGGCGACGGGCGCAGGAAGCGGACCGCCACCGGCACGACGGGCCGCCAGGCGTACGGGGCGGAGGCCACGGCCACGACCGCGCCGAGCGCCCCGGCCAGGCCCGCAGCGGATTCCGGCCCGCCGAACCCGAGGACCGCGCAGGCCGCCACGACCACCCCGGCCGGCGGGAGGCACGCGAGCAGACCGGCGGTGAACGGCGCGATCCCCGCGAACCGCAGGTCGCGCCAGTTCGCCGGGTCCCGCCAGCGGACCCGCCAGCGCTGGTCCATCAGCGCGTCCCGGCGGGTGCGCTCGTAGGAGAAGCCGTTCCACCAGAACCCGGTGGACATCCGCGCCACCGGCCCGGCCTGCCGGTATCCGGCGGGGATCACCGTGGCGGTCCACCGCGCGACGAGGAAGCGGACGATCCGGCAGACGGGGCGGGGCAGGGCGAGCGTGCCCACGCCCACCAGCACGAACGGCGCCGTCCACGACCACGGGTTGCCCGCCCCCCACCAGACCCCCAGCGCCACCGCCGCGGCCCACACGGCCGGCAGCAGCAGGCAGACGGCCGCCACGACGCACGCCCGCACGAACCCCACCCCGGCGCGCGCCACCCACGAACCCAGCCGTCCCACGTCTCTCCCCTTCCGTACGGTGCTCCCACTGTGCACCGCGCCGAGCCCGCCACCGCCCCGATCGGCCGAGGAGTGGGTCTGGCCCCACCCACGTGTGGGCCCAGACCGATACCGCCCCGGCCGGGCGGTTCATAGCGTCGGTGGACATGGACACCAACACGCACCACACGGACACGCACCGCACGAAGATGCACCGCACGAACGCCCACCGCACGGACACGCCCGGCAGCGACACGCCCGGCACGCCCGAGGCGGCGCTGCTCCACGACCCCCGTACCCGGCGGGCCTTCGGCACGGTGACGGCCTGCGTCAAGGTCTACGGCGCGCTCGGCGCCGTCGCGTTCCTGGCGGTCGTCGCGGTGGCGGGCAGCGGCCACCCGGTGAACACGTTCATGTGGGTCCGGGCGGTGCTGCTACCAGTGGTCGCCGTGCTGCTCCACCGGCTGGCGGTCGCCACCTCCCGAGGGTCCCGCCGGGCCTTCGAACGGCTGGGCGCCCTCACCGTCACCATGCCGATCGCCATCATCGGCGTCGACCTGATCCCGGGCGTCTGCCCGCCCTGGTACGCCGCCGTTCAGGTCGTCTGCATGCTGCCCGTCCTCCGGGCCGCGGTCACCGTCCGCGGCTCCGCGCTGCGCGCCGCCTTTCCCAAGGCGCGCTGACCGGGCGTCGGGCGCCTGGTGCGCGGTCGGCGTCGGTCGGCCATTCGGTCGTCAGTCGGTCGTCAGTCGGTCCAGACGGCGGCGGCCGTACGGTCGTCGGCGTAGCCCTTGGCACGGACCTGGACCTGGCGGAGGAAGTCGACGGTGCCGGGCGGATGCGGGTGGGCCCAGTGGGTGGACAGGAAGTGGGCGACGGCAGGCTCGTCGGCGATCGGGCGGGCCAGGCCGGGGGTGCAGAGCAGCAGCACGTCGCCCGGGGTGGCGGGGACCAGCCGGAAGCGGAACGGCCTCGGCTCCTCCGACGGCTGCTGGCCGTCCGGGTGGTGCAGCAGGCGGGCCGCGTAGGCGTCGATCCAGTGGCCGGAGCGCAGCAGGTAGAGCCCGCCCGGGCCGACCCCGAAGGCCGCCCGGTGGCCGGCCGCCGGGTCGAGCGACAGCAGCAGGCAGTGCAGCGAGGCCGGGGACGGTGTGCCGTCCCCCTCGTTTCCGGGCACGAGCGCGCGCAGCGGGGCGACGGCGCCGGTGGCAAGCCGCTGGAGGCCGTAGCGCAGCCGGTCCCGGGCGCCGTCGCGCAGGTCCGCGGCCAGGCCCTCACGGCTGCGGCCGACCGCGGCGGCCAGATGGCGGCAGGCCTCACGGGTGCTGGTGGCGACGGCCTCCGGGGGAAGCGCCTCGTCCGCGGCGGTGCCGGTCCGGTCGATGCCGGCGAGCACAGCGAGCAGCAGCCCGTCCGGACCGTCCCCGAACCTGGTGACCAGCAGCGCGTCGCGCCGCGACTCGCCCCGGAAGCGGGCGGAGTCGCCGCGGACGGAGACGGCGCGCAGGACGGACGGCCCGTACTGGGCGCCCTCCAGGACGGTGTCCGGCACGAGCGCCCCGAGGACGCCCGGGTCCGCCTCCGGGACGGCGGTCGGCTCCGGGCCGTAGGTCGGCGGGCGCTCGCCGATGTGCGGCACGGTGGGGGCGCCGTCGGCGAGCGGCGAGCGGACGGCCGGGCGCGGGTCGGGGACGGCGGTGGTGGCGAGGGTGTCGGGTTCTGGGGCGGGTTCCGGGGCGGGGGCGGGTTCCTCGGTGGCGGCGGCCTCGGGTTCGGCTTCGGGCTCGGGTTCCTCGGCGGCGGCCTCGGGTTCGGCCTCGGGTTCCGGCTCGGGTTGCGGCGCGGGCTCGGGGGTGGGCTTGTCCAGGGAGACCGGTGTGGGGGCGGTGTCGGCTTCGGTTTCCTGGACGTCAGGGGCGATGACCCGCTCCTCGTCCGTCCGCTGGGGTCCGATGACGCCGATCGCGGTGTCGAACCAGTCGTCGATGCTGTCCCGTTCCAGCACCGCTGCCGATTCCGACTCCGGCTCCGCGTCCAGGACGGGCTCCGGTTCGGCCGTGCGCTGCTGGCCGATGAGGCCGACCGCCGTATCGAACCAGTCGTCGACGCTGCCGTCGCCGGGGTCCGCGTGCGGGGTGTCGGGGAGGGTGCCCGCCGGGCCGTCGTAGACCGTTTCCCACCAGCCGTCGTCCGGCCGGTGCGGCTGTGCGGGGGCACCCTGCTTGCTCATCTGGCGGCTCCTGGTCGGTCCGTGGTCGCGCCGCCCCCGGCGGGGCCGGACTCGACGTCATTGTCTCCAAGTGCAACGACGCTGTCCGGGTTTCGGCGACAACCGGTCAGCGCCGGGGCGTTCCCGGCCACCGCGTCGACCTCGGGTTTCACCGGGGAGTCCGGTGCCGCGTCCGCCCCTGCGTCCACCCCCGGGTTCACCCCTGCGTTCGGTCCCGTTCCGTCCCTGCTTGCCGGATGTGCCCGGAGCAGGGCGTTTCCGGGGTGTTCGGGTCCGGGAGCGGCCGAAAATGGGGGTGGAGGAGGGGCATCGCTTCACTCGTTCGGCTGATTAAATGTGCGCATGACCGCGTCGGCCCCCAGCTCACCTCGACCGGGGAGGGCCGCTCCGGCGGGCCGCCCGGTGGGTGTGCTGTGGGTTCTGCTGCTGGTCGCGCTGCTCACGACGCTGCCGTGCGCCGGTCAGTCGAAGGCGGTCGGCGCGCACGCCGCTCCGACGCCGACCACCGTCACCGCCGCCGTCACCGTCACCGTCACCGTCACGACGGTCTCCAGTCACGCCCCGCACGCCGGCCCCGCCGCCAAGGCCTCCGACCAGCGCCAGCGCGCCGGCGAGCAGCGGCACTGGACGTGGTGCACCGCCGACGGCGGGCAGCCCCGCCGTGACAACGGCTGCTCCAGCCACCCGTACTGCGCGCAGGACGCCCAGCTGCCGAACCCGCCGCCGCATCCGCAGCCGGCCGCGTCACCACTCGCGCCGGCAGCCGAGGCGCTGCCCAAGGTGGTGCCCGCCGGGCTGCTGGACGGTCCGCATCCGGCACCCGATCTGCACGAGCTGCAAGTACACCGGTCCTGAGCGGAACCCACCGCCCGGCATCCGCCGGCGGATCCGCCCCTCCCCTTCTTTCAGCTGACCGCCGCGCCTCCAGCAGTGCGCGGCGGGGACAAGGACAACCACCATGGGTTCCGCCTCGAAGCAGTCCAGCAAGCAGTCCGGCAAGCCCGGCCCGACCGACCGCCGCGCCCGGATAGCCGAGCTGCGCGCCGGCGAGCAGCGCCGCGACCGCCGCAACAAGATCATCGCCTCGGTCGCGGCCGGTGTGCTGGTGATCGGCGCGATCGCCACCGGCACCTGGATCGTCATGGACGCCAACCAGAGCAAGAAGAAGGAGCAGGCCGCCGCCAACGCGGACATCCCGGGCGTGCAGACCTTCGGCGAGCTGAGCCGCACCCACGTCAAGGACAAGGTCAGCTACCCGATGACCCCGCCGGTCGGCGGCGACCACAACGCGATCTGGCTGGACTGCATGGGCCACGTCTACGACCAGCCGGTCGAGAACGAGCGCGCCGTCCACTCGCTGGAGCACGGCGCGGTCTGGGTGACGTACAACGGCAAGGCGACGCCGGACGACATCAAGACCCTGTCCGACAAGGTCAAGACCACCCCGTACTCGCTGATGAGCCCGTACCCGGACGAGAAGGGCGCCATCACCCTGAACGCCTGGAGCACCCAGCTGATCGTGGACAGCGCGAGCGACCCCCGGGTGAACCAGTTCTTCACCAAGTACGTCCAGGGCAAGCAGACCCAGGAGCCGGGCGCCTCCTGCACCATGGGGCAGATGTGACCGCCGACGCGGCGCTGCCCGAGGACGGCTCCGAGCACGCCGCCGAGGAGTTCGCGGACGAGGCCGGGGCGCCGCGCCCGGCCCGTCGGCGGCTGTGGTGGCCGGCCGCGCTGGCCGCCGCCCTCGCGCTGGCCCTCGGGGTGCCCGCCCTGGTGGCGAGCGGGACGTCGGCGTCCGGGTCGGCCTCGGTGGCCGTCCCGGCGGACGACTCGCCCGAGGCCGGGTTCGCCCGCGACATGGCGACCCACCACCAGCAGGCGGTGGACCTGTCGTTCATCGTCCGGGACCGCACCGGCGACGACCCGACCCGCACCCTCGCCTTCGACATCATCAACACCCAGGCCAACCAGCGCGGGATGATGATGGGCTGGATCGACCAGTGGGGGCTGCCGCAGCACTCGGCGGCCAAGCCGATGGCGTGGATGAGGATGGGCCACGACTACCAGGCCCACGACGGTTCGCTGATGCCCGGCATGGCCACCAACACCCAACTGGCGAAGCTGCGTTCGCTCAGCGGGCGGGACGCCGAGGTGTACTACCTGCAGCTGATGATCCAGCACCACAAGGGCGGCGTCGAAATGGCCCAGGGCTATGTGGACCTGGCGAAGAACGACGCCGAGAAGCGGCTCGCCCAGTCGATGGTGGTCGCGCAGACCTCGGAGGTGCAGCTGATGACCGACATGCTCACGGAGCGCGGCGCCGCCCCCGGCGTGCCCGAGTCCTGACCCACCCCACTGCGCGTGTCCTCGGACGGCCGGGGCGCGGTCGACGGTCCCGTACCGTGCGTACCGTGCCCCGGCCGTCCCGCGTCCGCGACAAGCCCCTGGAGTTCCCGATGCCCCCCGCCGCACCCTGGCTGATCGCCGGACTGGGCAACCCCGGCCCGTGGTTCCGGCTGACCCGGCACAACGCCGGCTTCCTGACCGTGGAACGGCTCGCCGAACGATACGGCGCGCGGTTCCGGCGGCGCGGGATCAGCGCCCTGGTGGCGGAGATCGAGGTCGACGGCCACCGGGTGGTGCTGGCCAAGCCGCAGTGGTTCATCAACCTGTCCGGCCGACCGGTGTCCGGCCTGCTGCGGCGTTACGGCGTCCCGGTCGAGCACCTGGTGGTCGTGCAGGACGACCTGGACTTCGCGTTCGGCACCGGACGGCTCAAGCGCGGCGGCGGCCCCGGCGGCCACAACGGCGTGCGCTCGGTGGGCGAGGTGCTCGGCACCCCCGACTTCGTGCGGCTGCGCTTCGGCATCGGGCGCCCGCCGAAGGGGCAGAGCGCCGGCGACTTCGTGCTGAAGAAGTTCTCGGACCACGAACAGGCCGCCCTGCCAGGGGTGTTGGACCGGTGCGCGGACGCGCTGGACACGCTGGTGCGGCGCGGCCTCAACCGGGCCCAGGACGCACTGAACGTCCGCTCGGAGGCTTAGCCAGGGGCGGAGGTCCGGGCTCGGACCCGGAGGCAGAGGTCCCGGCTCAGGCCTGGCGGACCGGCCGGGTCAGGGCCACGGCCGCCACCGCGACCGCCGCGAGAGCGAGCAGCACCGTCCGGCCGCCGGACGCCGGGCCCGCCAGATGGACCCCGAGGACGGGCAGCGCGGTGCCGAGCGCCGTCCCGAGACTGCGGGCCATGTTCACCATGCCGCCGCCGACCGCCGAGCACTGCGCCGGGATCGCCCGCATCACCAGCGCGTTGTTGGCGGGCAGCAGCAGTCCCAGCCCGTAGCCGGCGAGCAGCAGCGGCACCGCCACGGCCGCCCCGGAGACCGGCAGCAGCGCGAACAGCAGCAGCCCCGCGCCCGCGAGCACCGCGCCCGCGCGGCAGCGGGCGACGTCCGACCAGCCGCGCGGCAGCAGCGCGCCGCCGACGGTCGCGGCGAGCGCGAACGCGGCGGGCAGCAGGGTGATCACCAGGCCGGCCCGGGCCACCGGCACGCCCGCGCCGGTCAGCAGCACCGGGCCGAGCACGAGCGGGCAGAACAGCAGCAGGTAGCCGATCAGCGAAACCACCAGCCCGGACCGCACCCCGGGGGTGTTGACCAGGCCGGGCGCCAGGATCGGCCGGGCGGCCCGCCGTTCCTGACGGACCAGCGCGAGCGCGAGGACGGCGGCGGCGAGCAGCAGTGCGGCGGCGGCCCAGCCGGGCAGCGGCAGTCCGGAGGCGGTGGACAGGGCGAGCAGCAGCGCGGTGGTGGAGCCGGTGAGCAGCAGCAGGCCGGCCAGGTCGAAGCGGCCGCCGGACGCGGTGGCGGGCGGGCTCGCCACGCCCGGCGCGAGCGGGCCGTCCTCGGTGCGGGGAGCGGGCAGGCGCGCGGTGGCTCCTGCGGGCGGGCCCCCGGTGCTGGCGGCGAGCTGCTTCCCGGTGCCGACGGCGAGTTGCTTCCCGGCGCCGACGGCGGGCGGGGGCCCGGTGCGGGTGCGGGGCAGCAGGAACCAGCCGGCCAGGATGCCCAGCACCCCGATCGGCACGTTGATCCAGAACACCCACCGCCAGGAGGCGTGCTCCACCAGCAGCCCGCCGAGGCTGGGGCCCAGCGCCAGACCGAGCCCCTGGGCCGCCGCCTGGATGCCGAGCGCGCGCCGCATCGCGTACTCCGGGACGCCGCGCGCCACCAGGGCGACGCTGTTGGCCTGCATCATCGCGCCGCCGACGGCCTGGACGGCCCGGCAGGCGACCAGCACGCCGAGGCTGCCGGCGTATCCGGCGCCGAGCGAGGCCAGGGCGAAGACGGCGAAGCCGCCGAGGTACATGGTCTTGCGGCCGATGAGGTCGGAGAGCCAGCCGACCGGGGCGAGCAGGGCGACCAGTACCAGGAGGTAGGCGAGGGCGACCCATTCGACGGCCGCGAAGCCGGCGTCGAAGTGCCGGCCGAGGGCCGGGAAGACGAGGGCGGTGACGCTGGCGGTGAGCTGGCCGAGGAAGGCCCCGAGGCAGACGGTGCCGACGGCCAGCCAGTGGGCGTGACGCCAGCCGGCTATGCCGCGGGGCCGGGGCCGCTCGGTGAGCAGCCGCGCGGCAAGGGCGGTGGCGTTCATGCCACAAATATATCGGACGCAGATATGTTCTTTCTACGAGTTGCTCGCCTTCCGATGGGAGCCCGGGGAGTTCCACCGAGCTCCAAGGGGATCCGCAGAGTTCCACCGAGCTCCGCAGAGTTCCGGGAGGCCCCGCTCGACGGTGGACAACCCGCCGGACCGGCCCGTACCAGGCGATACGCTGTCCGCCATGCCGTCGTCACCACACGTCCCCGACCCCGCCACCGAAACCCCCGAAACGGCGGTCGACCACGCCCGGCGGCTCACCGACACCGTCACCCGCCTGCGCCGCGCCCTGCGCAGCAGCATCCGCACCGACTACCCGTGGGAGTCCCTGCCCATGGCGCAGGTCGAACTCCTCCAGACCCTCGCCGCCGCGCCCCTGCGGGTCGGCGAACTCGCCGCCCGGCAGCGGCTCGCCCCCAACACCGTCAGCGGACTGATCGGCAAGCTCCTCGACGCCGGATTCGTCGACCGCCAGGCCGACCCCGGCGACCGTCGCACCGCCCGCATCGCCCTCACCCCGGCCGGCCGGCGCCAGCTCGACGACTGGCAGCGCGCCCACGAGCGCCGCATCGCCACCGCCCTCGACACCCTCGACCCCACCGACCGCGACGCCGTCGTCCACGCCCTGCCCGCCCTCGAACAGCTCGCCCGCGCCCTCGCCGAGGCCGGCCAGGGCCCCGACCAGGCCTGAACCCCGGCCGGGCCCCGGCCGAACCCTGGCCAGCACCCCCGGACGCCTGCAAAACCGCTGGTCACCGACCCGTACGGACCGCTACCGTCCCCGGCATGAGCACAGCACAGGTACTGATCGAGCCCTGGACGGACGCCGACCTCGCACTGCTGCGCCGGGTCAACACCCCGGAGATGAAGAAGCACGTCGGCGGCCCGGAGACCGAGGAGCAACTCCTCGTCCGGCACCGGCGCTACCTGGACTTCGTCCCGTCCGGCCTGGGCTGCATGTACCGGATCGTGCTGCTCCCCGAGGGCGAGGCCGTCGGAACCGTCGGCTACGGCACCCGCACCTGGGAGGGCGAGACCGTCCACGAGATGGGGTGGAACGTCCTGCCCGGCCACCAGGGGCGGGGCGTCGCCGTCGCCGCCACCCGCGCCGCCGTCGCGGCCGCCCGCCGCGAGGCCGCCCACCGCCACCTGCACGCCTTCCCCTCGGTGGACAACCCGGCCTCCAACGCGGTCTGCGCGAAGGCCGGGTTCAACCTCGTCGGCGAGACGGACTTCGAGTTCCCGCCCGGGCGGTTCATGCGCAGCCACAACTGGCGGGTGGACCTGCGGGCGGCGGCGGGCTGAGCCGCGCCGCCGCCCGGGCGGACGCGTCAGAACAGCGTGCCGCTCTCCAGCTCCAGCAGCCGACGCTTGCAGTCCACGCCCGCCGCGAAGCCGGTCAGCGAACCGTTGGCGCCCATGACGCGGTGGCAGGGGCGGACGATGAGCAGCGGATTGGCGCCCACCGCGCCGCCGACCGCCCGCACCGCGCGCGGCGACTCCCCCGCCAGATCGGCGAGTTGGCCGTAGGTGACGGTCTCGCCGTACGGGATCTCGTCCAAGGCGGCCCAGATCCGCCGGCGGAACTCGGTGCCCACCGGGGCGAGCGGGAGGTCGAAGGAGGTGCGCTCGCCCGCGAAGTAGGCGGTCAGCTGGGCGACCGGCTCGGCGAGCGCCTCCGGGTCGAGGACCCAGTCGTCGGCGGGCTCGGGCAGCGCGTACTTCTGCCCGGGCGCGGTGACGGTGGCCAGCGCCGCCGCGCCGCCGCCCTCGGGCAGGACGCCGGACAGCAGCAGCCGGCCGAACGGGCTCTCCATGGTGGTGTAGACGGTGGTACTCATGCCTCTGCCTTCTCCGTTCCAGTGCTGGCGCTCGCGGGCCCGGCCCACAGCCGGTGCACGGCGTAGGAGCGCCACGGGGCCCACGCCTCGGCCGCGCGGGCGGCGTTCTTCGGGTCGCCGGGGGCGCCGAGCCGGACGAGGCCGTGCTTGACGCCCACATCGCCCGGGAGGAAGACGTCGGGGTCGGCGAGGGCCCGCATCCTCAGGTAGCCGACGGTCCAGGGGCCGATGCCGGGCAGGGCCAGCAGCTTGGCCGCGGACTCCTCCCGGTCCACCCCGCCGTCGAGTCGCACCGCCCCCTCGGCCAGGGCCGCGCACAGGCCGGTGAGCGCGCGGCGGCGGGCGGCGGGCATCGCGAAGTCCTCCGGGTCGGCGGTGGCCAGCACCGCCGCCGTCGGGAACAGCAACCGCAGGCCGCCGCTCGGCTCGGGCAGCGCGGCGCCGTACTTCTCGGTCAGCCGGCCGGCCAGCGTACGGGCGGCGCCGACCGTGATCTGCTGGCCGAGCACCGCGCGGACGGCCAGCTCGTGCGGGTCCACGTGGCCGGGCGAGCGCAGGCCGGGGCGTTCCCGGACCAGGGGGCCGAGCACGGGGTCGGCGCCGAGCTGCTCGTCGACCGCGTCCGGGTCGGCGTCCAGGTCGAACAGGCCGCGCAGGCGCTGGACGGCGGTCGGGAGGTCGCGCAGGTCCGCGAGCAGCAGGCGGCAGTCGAGCCAGCCGCGGGTGCGCGGTTCGCCCGGCGCCAGCCCGTCGACCTCGGCGATGCCGTGCCCGTACGGGAGCGCCAGGGTGCGCCGGTAGGTGCGGACGCCGGAGCGCGGACCGGGGACGACCTCCTCCACGC
The DNA here is from genome assembly GCF_040687675.1 of Kitasatospora sp. NPDC056731. Taxonomy (NCBI): domain Bacteria; kingdom Bacillati; phylum Actinomycetota; class Actinomycetes; order Kitasatosporales; family Streptomycetaceae; genus Kitasatospora; species Kitasatospora sp. NPDC056731. Next base: position 226,634 of record NZ_JBFBNR010000004.1, on the reverse strand, counting down.
CGGGGACGGCACGCAGGGCGAGGAAGTCGATCAGGTGGTCGCTGTCGAGCGCGCCGCGGTAGGCCAGGCGCAGGGTGAGGCCGCCGGCCGGCGTCGCGACGCGGCGGCCGGCCACGACCTCGGCGCGCAGACCGCTGGGGGTGCGGTCGTAGACCTCGCGGACGGTGTCGTTGAACTGCCGCACCGAGGCGAAGCCGGCGGCGAACGCGATGTCGGTGACCGGGAGTTCGGTCGTCTGCAGCAGCAGGCGGGCGGTCTGGGCGCGGCGGGCGCGGGCCAGCGCGATCGGGCCGGCGCCCAGCTCGGCGATGAGCTGGCGCTGGAGCTGGCGGGAGCTGTAGCCGAGGCGGCTGGCCAGGCCCGCGACGCCCTCGCGGTCCACCACGCCGTCGCCGATCAGGCGCATCGCGCGACCGACCAGGTCGGCGCGGTGGTTCCACTCCGGGGAGCCCGGTACGGAGTCGGGGCGGCAGCGGCGGCAGGCGCGGAAGCCGGCCCCCTGGGCGGCCGCGGCGCTGGGGTAGAAGACGCAGTTGACGCGCTTGGGGGTCACGGCGGGGCAGCTCGGTCGGCAGTAGATGCCGGTGGAGGTGACGGCCGTGAAGAAGACGCCGTCGAAGCGGGCGTCTCGGCTGTCCACGGCTCGGTACCGGATGTCGTCGTCGATCACGCTGTCCAGTCTGCGGCACTGGGGTGGGGGTGACTGGCGGGAATCGGACATGGCCGTTGGGGGCCCTCCCCCCTCCCCCCTCCCCCCTCCCCCACCCCACCCTCCGCCCACCTCCACCCACCCATCCCGAGCACCGGCCCGGAGGGCCCACGCCGGGGCCCACGCTGGGGGCCACGCCGGGGCCCACGCCGGGGGCCCACGCACTTCCGGCTGCCGGCCCGCCCGGCCTCCGCTGAGCCGGGTGGCCCGGGCGGAGGCTGGCCACGGCCCCCTGATTTCCTGGTCGGCTTTCCTTGTCGGATTTCCTGGTCAGCGCTTCACGGAGCCTCCCGCGGCGCGCATCGACTTGGAGAGCGACTTCCACTTCTTCGCCCGGGCCGAGGCCAGTCGGGCGTCCGAGCGGGAGGCGATCCACTCGTTCTCGCGCTGGAGCTTGAGGTAGCTGTCCATCCGGCGCTGTGGCAGGGTGCCGTCGGCGAGCGCCGCCTGCACCGCGCAGCCGGGCTCGGTGTGGTGGCCGCAGTCGTGGAAGCGGCAGTCCTCGGCCAGTCCGGCGATGTCGGCGAAGGCCAGGTCCACGCCCTCGCCACCGTAGAGGCCGACCTCGCGCAGCCCGGGGGTGTCGATGAGCACACCCCCGCCGGGCAACGGGATCAGCTCACGGGTGGTCGTGGTGTGGCGGCCCTTCTGGTCGACCGAGCGGGCCTCCTGGACGGCCATCGCCGTGACGCCGGCGAGCGCGTTGGTGAGCGTGGACTTGCCGACGCCGGACTGGCCGATCACGGCCGTGGTGCCGGGCGCGCAGGCGCGCAGCACGTCCATGCCCTCGCCCGTCCCGGCGCTGACCACGAGCACGGTGACACCGGGCGCGACCGCCTCGACGTCGGCGCGGATGAACTCGGCGTCGTCCACCAGGTCGGCCTTGGTGAGGACGACCAGGGGGTCGGCGCCGGACTCCCAGGCCAGGGCGAGGAAGCGCTCTATCCGGCCGAGGTCCGGATCGGCGGCGAGCGAGGCGGCGATCAGGACGGTGTCGACGTTGGCGGCGAGCACCTGGCCGTCGGAGCGCTTGCCGGCCACCTTGCGGATGATCGCGGTCGAGCGGGGCAGCAGTGCGGTGACGGCGGCCATCGGCTGGGCGTGGAGGTCCACGGCGGCCCAGTCGCCGGTGCACGGGCAGTTGATCATGTCGGCGTCGCCGACCGGGCGGGTGTCGAGCCGGACGGTGCGCGGCTCGCCCGTCTCCGGATCGGCGAGCACGGCGTCGCACTGGCCGCGGTCGACCCGGACGATCCGGGCCGGGATCAGCCCGGCCTCGGCGAGCGGGGTGAAGAGTTCGGCGAGCTCGGGCGTCCAGCCGTAGCCGGACAGCGGCAGCTCGTCAGAGGGGAAACCAGAGGGGGAGGTGGAGAGGAACGACGAAGTGGAGGCAGCGTTGAACAACGCGGTGGGCCCTTCGGGAGGAGATGATCCCGGCGGGCTGCGGCTGGCGCGGAAGAGGTCAGCCGGCGGCCGGGAAGAGGAGGTGAACGCGAGTACTGCCCAAGGCAGCTATCGGGGCGACAACGACCACGGGGTTCACCTCCTGCTCTCTACTCCTCGGGCGGCCGTGAAGGCCCCCGATCTGGACGGGACAAACGCTAGCTGGTGGGGGTGGCGGGGCCAACTGGTTTTTGACCTGCGGAAACGCGGTGAAGGGATCCACAAGGGACCAACATTGGACCTACAAAAGTGCGGGCCCGCGCCCAGGAACCCGCCGGAGCCGACTACCCGCCGTACCGGTGCTTGAGGTTCGGGTCGTCCAGCCACCAGGGCCGCATCCCGGCCTCCTCCTCGGCCGGCAGCCCCGCCGCCTGCGCCTGCGCCGCGGCCTCCTCGAAACGGGCGTCCAGTTCGGCGTCCACCGCCTTGATCTCCTCCCGCCCCTGCACCACCATCCGCCGCACCAGCGCGGCCAGGAATGGCAGCCCGACCAGGTCGCCCAGCACCCAGAGCATGTTGCCGCCCCAGGTCTGGTCCTGCGCCAGGCTCGGCCCCCACGGCCGCCCGAGCGCCACGTAGTAGTGCTCGGCGACCAGGTGGCCGCCGTAGATCAGCACCAGCCCGAGCCCCGCGTCGAAGATCACCTCGGCGAAGGTGATGAACAGCCCGACCAGGTGCGGGTACTCGCGCCCGACCGGGTCGATCTGCAGCCGCGGCCAGAAGTACGCCAGCCCGAGCAGCACCAGCGCCAAGTGCAGCAGCACGTTCCCGAACGCGCTGGACACCGACTCTTCGTACCAGGGCGTGAAGTAGAGCAGCCACGGCGGGGCCATCAGCAGAGCGGTGGAGACGGCCGGGAACATCAGCACCTTGGACGGCCGGCTGCGCAGCGCCCGCAGGATGCGCTCGCGCCGGGCCGGCGGCGCGGCCGCGACCAGCAGCGAGACCGGCGCGCCGAGGGCGAGCAGCAGCGGGACGAGCATCAGCAGCAGCACGACCTGGACGGCCCGGTCGGTGAACAGGATCCGCTCGTACACGCCGAGGCCGGAGCAGGTGCACCAGATCCACAGCAGCAGCCCGCTCAGGAAGGCGGCGGTGCGGGAGGGCTGCCAGCGCTCGCCGCCGGCCCGGTGGACGGTGCGCACCGCGGCCAGGTACCAGCCGCCGAGCAGCACGGAGAGGGTGAGCACCAGCGGTTCGGCCGTCCACGCGGTGGCCAGGTCGGACCACTGCCAGGGCGGTGGTCCGCTGTAGGCGAGCACTCGCACCGCGCCGTCCATCCGTCCGCCCACCTCGTTCGCGCCCTGCCGCCGCCGGCGCCGTCCGGCGGTCCGGCGGGCGCCGCGGACCGGACCGCGGCGCCCCGGCCATGATGGCCTCCCGGCCGGGGCCCGCCGCGCCCGGGGCCCGCCTCTATACCTGCGCCTGAACAAAGCTTTACCGAGCCCGGAAAAAGCTTTGCCCAGGCAAAGTTCCGGCCTCGACGGCCCCCGGACCGCAACCGGCGCAGGGCCGTGTTCGTCTGGCAGGATGCACCGTCGGCGATACCGGCCACGCGGGTGATGACAAGGGGACGACAAGGGTGCAAGGCACTGCACGCGGCGAGGGCCGCCGGCTGGCGGCGCGCCACCGCAACATCGAGCTGGGCCTGCTGGCGCTCGCGGTGGCCGTCTGTCTGGCGGGGCACATCGACGCCGATCTGGCACTGACCGGCAAGATGCCGCCCGGGCTGCTGGTCCACGGCCTGGCGCTGGGCGGACTGGCCGGGGCGGCGCACCTGGCGGTGCGGCGGTTCGCCCCGTACGCGGATCCGCTGATCCTGCCGCTGGGCGTCTTCCTGACCGGCTTCGGGCTGATGCTGCTGGACCGGCTGGACATCTCCTACGCGGCGGCGCACGCCAAGAAGGGCGACTACCAGAAGCTCCCGGCCGCGCCCTCGCAGCTGATGTGGGTGTTCGTCTCGGTCGCGGTGGCGATCGCGCTGATCGCGCTGATCAAGCACCACCGGTTCTTCCAGCGGTACGTGTACCTGCTGATGACGGGGGCGCTGATCCTGCTGGCGGCGCCCGCGTTCTTCCCGGGCCGGCCGGAGGACTTCGGCGCCAAGCGCTGGATCCGCCTGTTCGGGCTCTCCTTCGAGCCGGACGAGTTCGTGAAGGTCGCGATCACGATCTTCTTCGCCGGCTACCTGATGGCCTCCCGGGACGCGCTCGCGCTGGCCGGCCGGAAGATCTGGGGGATGACCCTGCCGCGCGGGCGGCACGTCGGCCCGGTGCTGGCGATCTGGGTGGTCAGCCTGCTGGTGCTGGTCTTCGAGCGCGACCTCGGCACCTCGCTGATCTTCTTCGGCGTCTTCGTCGTGATGCTGTACGCGGCGACCGAGCGCACCAGCTGGGTGGTGCTCGGCCTGCTGATGGCGGTCGGCGGCGCGGCCGTGGTCGGCACCGTGGAGCCGCACGTGCACGGGCGCGTCGAGGCCTGGCTGCACCCGCTCGACATCTACAAGGAGCACCACGACCCGGCGATCATCTCCGACCAGCCTGCCGAGGCGCTGTTCAGCCTGGGCACCGGGCACCTGACCGGGACGGGCCTGGGCTCGGGGCGGCCGTGGCTGATCGGCTTCGCCGGGCGCAGCGACTTCGTCTTCACCACGATCGGCGAGGAGCTGGGCCTGGCCGGGGTGACGGCGGTGCTGCTGGTGTACCTGCTGCTGGTCCAGCGCGGGCTGCGGACGGCGGTCGGGCTGACCGACCCGTTCGGCAAGCTGCTGGCGACGGGGCTGTCGACGGCGCTGGCGCTGCAGGTGTTCGTGGTGGTCGGCGGGGTGAGCGGGCTGGTGCCGCTGACCGGCAAGGCGCTGCCGTTCCTGGCGGCGGGCGGCTCGTCGCTGCTGGCGAACTGGCTGATCGTGGCGCTGCTGATCAAGCTGAGCGACTCGGCCGGGCGCACGGCGCTGGAGCCGGCGCCGCCGAGCCCCGATCCGCTCCCGGCGCAGACCGGGCCGGCGGGCCGGGCGGCGGCCCCGGGCGGTCCGGCCGCGGTGGATCCGGGCCCGAACCAGAGCCCGAACCCGGGCCCGAACCCGGCCGCGCCTAGCGGCCCGAACCCGACGGCCCCGGAGCTGACGCTCCCACGCCCGGCCGCCCCGGGCCCGGATCCGGACCGGACCGAGGTCAACCCGGCCGCCCCGCACCCCCCGGCCGGGCAGTCCCCGTACGGGTACCACCCGGCCCCGCAGTCCCCCTTCCCGCCGAACCCGTCCACCGCCTGACCGTCCGCCGGCCGCCCTCCGGGCAACGGCGAGCCGACGCCAGGAGACGACCGGCGCCAGGAGAAGAACGGACGTCAGGAGACGAACCGACGCACAGGGCCTCCCCAGCGGGATGCGGGGGAGGCCCTGTGCCGCTCGTCGTGGTGCCGGAGCCCTACCGCTACCGCTGCTCCCACGGCGGCCGGGGCGGGTAGTCGGGCGCCCGCCGCTCCGGCGGCGGCCCGGCCGGCCGGTCGCTGTCCGGCGGGGGCGGCCCGGGCCGGTGGTGGGGCCCGCCGCGGGCGGTGAGGCGGCCGCGGACGTTGTCGGCGGCCAGGACGTCGGCCCAGCGTTCCGGGTACTCGGAGGGGACGTCGACGTCGTCGCCGTCCTCCTCGACCCACTCCTCCTCGGCGCCTTCGGCGAGGCCGAGTTCGCGGGCGCGCCGGGCCCGTTCGGCGGCGCGCCGGGCGGCGACCTCGCGGACCACGGCGGCGGCGGCCTCCTCCTGGGCGCGCTCGTTCTCGGCGCGGGCGTCGGCGGTCTCCAGGGTGGGCCAGCGGCGGTCTATGGCGGCGTTCATGGCGGCGCCGATGAGGACGGCCAGGGCGACCACGAAGATCCACAGCAGTACGGCCACCGGCGCGGCCAGCGAGCCGTACACCGAGGGGACCTCGACCGAGCTGACCAGGTAGATCCGCAGGGCGACGCTGCAGACGACCAGCACCACCAGGGCGACCAGGGCGCCGGGGACGTCCTCACGCCAGGGGGTGGAGACGGGGACGGCCAGGTGGTAGAGGGTGGTGAGGGAGACGATCAGCAGCACGATGGCGACCGGCCAGTAGGCGGCGCCGACCAGTCCGGCGACGCCGGGCACGGCGTTCTCGATGAGTCCGGGGCCGGCCATCAGCAGCGGCAGCACCAGGGAGCTGATGACGAGGGCGCCGAAGTAGAGGCCGAGGGACATCAGCCGGGTCTTGACGATGCCTCGCTTGCCGTCGAGCCCGTACATGACGGTGATGGTGTCGATGAAGATGTAGAGCGCTCTGGAGCCGGACCACAGCGACAGCAGGAAGCCGATCGAGACGAGGTCGGGCCGGGAGTGGGCGAAGACCTGGTCCAGCAGCGGCACCACGACCTCTTTGACGGACGAGTCCGACAGGACCGTCCCGGAGGCCGAGACGATGTCGTGCTTGAGCCGGTCGATGGTGCCGGCGCCGAGGAACTCGTCGAGGTAGCCGAGGGTGCCGGCCAGGCCGAGCAGCAGCGGCGGGATCGACAGCAGAGTGAAGAAGGCCGCCTCCGCGGCGAGTCCGGTGACCCGGTACTCGACGCAGGTGTTGGTGGTGTCCTTGACCAGCTCCCACGCCGTACGGCGCCAGGCGGCCTGTTTGGCCGCGCGTCGGGAGCCCTTGCCCCGGCGCCGGGAGGGCCGTTCGGGGTTCGGTCTGCTCGTCTCGCCTGCTGCTTGCACGGGTCTAACGGTATCGGGCCGGGGCCGCGCGGTTGATCTCCCCCGGGGTACGGGCGCGTGGACGGGCGCCGGGGCGGGGAGCGGCGGGAATCCCCGACTGTCTCACATAACGAAACATCAGCGTCCACCATCCGGATGTTAGTGGACCGCAAGTCCCGCGCCGTGCCAATCTCTTGCCATGCCGAGCGCCGGAACCACCCTAGTTGGTCGACTCCACGTCGATCTCCTTCGCGTGTCCAGCGCCATCTGTCCGGCGATCTGAGCCCACCCCGCCGCACCACCGCACCCGGCGCCACCCACCTCGCAGTCCCCGCTGGAGCGGACGCGCAGGCGCCCGGCCGGCCACGGTCACTGCTCTCCCCGGCCCTGGGAATACCCGCAGGTCACAGCAGCACCGCACCGCCGCGCACCCCCAGCGACCCACCCGGCGTCAGAGCCATCTGCCCCGAAGGACTTCACCATGGCCACCACCCCCGAGACCGCCGAGCCCACGGCCGACCGCGCCGCCGCGCGACGCCCCGCCGCGCCTCGCAAGGTGACCCGTCACCGCGGCGAGGGCCAGTGGGGCATGGGCCACTTCACCCCCCTGAACGCCAACGAGCAGTTCAAGAAGGACGACGACGGTCTCAACGTACGGACACGTATTGAGACGATCTACGCGCACCGGGGCTTCGACTCGATCGACCCCGCCGACCTGCGCGGCCGGATGCGCTGGTGGGGCCTGTACACCCAGCGCAAGGAGGGCATCGACGGCGGCAAGACCGCGATCCTGGAGCCGCACGAGCTCGACGCCGAGTACTTCATGCTGCGCGTGCGGGTCGACGGCGGCCGGCTGACCGTCGCCCAGCTGAAGGCGATCGCCGAGGTCTCCGAGCAGTACGCCCGCAACACCGCCGACCTGACCGACCGCCAGAACGTCCAGTACCACTGGATCCGGATCGAGGACGTCCCGGCGATCTGGCAGAAGCTGGAGGCCGTCGGCCTGTCCACCACCGAGGCCTGCGGCGACACCCCGCGCGTCATCCTCGGCTCCCCGGTGGCCGGCATCGCCGAGGACGAGATCATCGACGGCACCCCCGCCATCGAGGAGATCCAGCGGCGCTTCATCGGCAACAAGGACTTCTCCAACCTGCCGCGCAAGTTCAAGTCCGCCGTCTCCGGCTCCCCGCTGCTGGACGTCGCGCACGAGATCAACGACGTCGCCTTCGTCGGCGTGGTCCACCCCGAGCACGGCCCCGGCTTCGACCTGTGGGTCGGCGGCGGGCTGTCCACCAACCCCAAGCTGGGCGTGCGCCTGGGCGCCTGGGTCCCGCTGGACGAGGTCGCCGACGTCTACGGCGGCGTCATCGGCATCTTCCGCGACTACGGCTACCGTCGGCTGCGCAACCGCGCCCGGCTGAAGTTCCTGGTCGCCGACTGGGGCGTGGAGAAGTTCCGCCAGGTGCTGGAGGACGAGTACCTCACGTACCGGCTGGTCGACGGCCCCGCCCCGCAGGAGCCCAGCGGCCGCTGGCGCGACCACGTCGGCGTCCACCGGCAGAAGGACGGCCGGTACTACATCGGCTTCGCGCCGCGCGTCGGCCGGGTCGACGGCCGGCTGCTCGGCCAGATCGCCGACCTCGCCGCCGCGCACGGCAGCGACCGGCTGCGCACCACCGCCGAACAGAAGATGCTGGTCCTCGACATCGCCGAGGACCAGGTCGACTCGGTGGTGGCCGGCCTGGAAGCGCTGGACCTGCGGGTCACCCCGTCGCCGTTCCGCCGCGGCACCATGGCCTGCACCGGCATCGAGTACTGCAAGCTCGCCATCGTCGAGACCAAGGAGCGCGGCCGCACGCTCATCGACGAGCTGGAGAAGCGCCTGCCGGACTTCGCCGAACCGCTGACCATCAACATCAACGGCTGCCCGAACGCCTGCGCCCGCATCCAGGTCGCCGACATCGGCCTCAAGGGCCAGCTCGTCCCGGACGGCAACGGCGAGCAGGTCGAGGGCTATCAGGTGCACCTGGGCGGCGCGCTCGGTCTGGAGGCCGGGTTCGGCCGCAAGGTCCGCGGCCTCAAGGTCACCAAGGACGACCTGCCCGACTACGTCGAGCGCGTCCTGACCCGCTACCAGGCCGACCGCACCGAGGGCGAGCGCTTCGCCCAGTGGGCGGCCCGGGCCGGCGAGGAGCAGCTGTCGTGAGTGAGCGTGCCGCACCGTTCTTCTGCCCGTACTGCGGGGACGAGGACCTGCGCCCCTCCGAGGCCGGGCACGGCGCCTGGGAGTGCCACGGGTGCCGCCGCGCCTTCCAGCTGAAGTTCCTCGGCCTGCTGTCCCCGACCGCCCCGGCCCCGACCGCGACCTCCTCGAACGCGGCCATCATGACTGCGCCCAACTCGACTGCGACCGACGGGGGTTCGTCCGGTGACCAGCGCGACGACTGACTACGAGGAGATAGCCGTCCGGGCCGGCCGCGAGCTGGAGGAGGCGACGCCCCAGGAGATCCTGGCCTGGGCCGCCGACACCTTCGGCCGCCGCTTCTGCGTCACCTCCTCGATGGAGGACGCGGTCGTCGCCCACCTCGCCTCCTCGGTGTTCCCCGGCGTGGACGTGGTGTTCCTGGACACCGGCTACCACTTCCCGGAGACCATCGGCACCCGGGACGCGGTGGCCGCGACCATGCCGGTCAACGTCATCACCCTCAGGCCGCTGCGCACCGTGGCCGAGCAGGACGCCGAGCACGGGCCGCACCTGCACGACCGCGACCCGGACCTGTGCTGCTCGCTGCGCAAGGTCGAGCCGCTGAACCGCGGCCTCGGCGGCTACGACGCCTGGGCGACCGGGCTGCGCCGCGACGAGTCCCCGAGCCGGGCGGACACCCCGGTGGTGTCCTGGGACGCCCGGCGCCGCAAGGTCAAGATCGCCCCGATCGCCCGGTGGACGCAGGAGGACGTGGACGCCTACGTCGCCGCCCACGGGGTGCTGCTCAACCCGCTGCTGTGGGAGGGCTACACCTCGATCGGCTGCTCGCCGCTGTCCTGCACCCGCAAGCCCGCCGAGGGCGAGGACGCCCGGGCCGGGCGCTGGTCCGGCTCCGGCAAGACCGAGTGCGGCATCCACCTCTGACCCACCCCCCACTACCGACGAAGGACTTGAGACTGTGACAGCTCACACCCGGGCCGCCGACGGAGCCGCGGAGGCGGCCCCCGCGGCCGCCCCCTGCGAGCGCGGCGCCACCGTGTGGCTGACCGGGCTGCCGAGCGCGGGCAAGACCACGCTCGCCTTCGCGCTGGCCGGACGGCTGCGCGCCGAGGGCCACCGGGTCGAGGTCCTGGACGGCGACGAGATCCGCGAGTTCCTCTCCAAGGGCCTCGGCTTCACCCGCGAGGACCGGCACACCAACGTGACCCGGATCGGCTTCGTCGCCGAGAAGCTCGCCGCCCACGGCGTCAAGGTGCTCGCCCCGGTGATCGCCCCGTTCGCCGACTCGCGTGCCGCGGTGCGCGAGCGGCACGCGGCGGCCGGCACCGAGTTCCTGGAGGTCCACGTCGCCACCCCGGTCGAGCTGTGCGCCGAACGCGACGTCAAGGGCCTGTACGCCAAGCAGGCCGCCGGGGAGCTGGCCGGCCTCACCGGCGTGGACGACCCGTACGAGGCGCCGCAGAAGCCGGAGCTGCGGATCCAGACGCAGGGCCGCGCGGTCGCCGAGTCCGCCGCCGAGCTGCACGCCTTCCTGACCGAGAGGGGTCTCGCATGACCACCGCGACCGACGGCCCGGTCCGCACCCACGAAGACACCCCCTTCGCGCTGTCCCACCTGGACGCGTTGGAGGCCGAGTCGGTGCACGTCTTCCGCGAGGTCGCGGGGGAGTTCGAGCGCCCGGTGATCCTGTTCTCGGGCGGCAAGGACTCCATCGTCATGCTGCACCTGGCACTCAAGGCCTTCCACCCGGCCGCCGTGCCGTTCTCGCTGCTGCACGTCGACACCGGGCACAACTTCCCCGAGGTGATCGCCTACCGCGACCGCGTCGTCGCCGAGCACGGCCTGCGCCTGCACGTCGCCCACGTCCAGGACTTCATCGACGACGGCCGGCTGCGCGAGCGCCCGGACGGCACCCGCAACCCGCTGCAGACCGTCCCGCTGCTCGACGCCATCGAGACGAACCGCTTCGACGCGGTGTTCGGCGGCGGGCGCCGCGACGAGGAGAAGGCCCGTGCCAAGGAGCGGGTGTTCTCCCTGCGCGACGAGTTCGGCGCCTGGGACCCTCGCCGCCAGCGCCCGGAGCTGTGGTCGCTGTACAACGGCCGGCACGCCGTCGGCGAGCACGTGCGCGTCTTCCCGCTGTCCAACTGGACCGAGCTGGACGTCTGGCAGTACATCGAGCGCGAGGGCATCGACCTCCCGGAGATCTACTACGCCCACGAGCGGGACGTCTTCGCCCGCGCCGGCATGTGGCTGACCGCCGGCGCGTGGGGCGGCCCCAAGGAGAACGAGCCCGTCCAGCGGCGGCTGATCCGCTACCGCACCGTCGGCGACATGTCCTGCACCGGCGCCGTCGACTCGGACGCCACCGACATCCAGGCCGTGATCGCCGAGATCGCCGCCAGCCGCCTCACCGAGCGCGGCGCGACGCGGGCCGACGACAAGCTGTCCGAGGCCGCGATGGAAGACCGCAAGCGCGAGGGGTACTTCTAACGATGACCAGCACCACCCAGGAAGCCACCGCCACGTCGCTGCTGCGCTTCGCCACCGCCGGATCCGTCGACGACGGCAAGTCCACCCTGGTCGGCCGCCTGCTGCACGACTCCAAGTCCGTGCTCGCCGACCAGTTGGAGGCCGTCGAACGCGCCTCCCTGAACCGCGGCCAGGACGCGCCCGACCTCGCGCTGCTCACCGACGGCCTGCGCGCCGAGCGCGAGCAGGGCATCACCATCGACGTGGCCTACCGCTACTTCGCCACCCCCCGGCGGCGGTTCATCCTCGCCGACACCCCCGGGCACGTGCAGTACACCCGCAACATGGTGACCGGCGCCTCCACCGCCGAACTGGCCGTGGTGCTGGTCGACGCCCGCAACGGCGTCGTCGAGCAGACCCGCCGGCACGCCGCCGTCGCCGCGCTGCTGCGGGTGCCGCACGTGGTGCTGGCCGTCAACAAGATGGACCTGGTCGACTACGCCGAGCCCGTCTTCGCCGCCATCGCCGAGGAGTTCACCGCCTACGCCGCCTCGCTCGGCGTGGGCGACGTGGTGGCCGTGCCGATCTCGGCCCTCGCCGGGGACAACGTCGTCGAGCCGTCCGCGCACATGGACTGGTACGGCGGCCCGACCCTGCTGGAGCACCTGGAGACCGTCCCGGTCGGCAGCGACCCGGACACCGATCCGGCCCGCTTCCCCGTCCAGTACGTGATCCGCCCGCAGAGCGAGGAGCACCCCGACTACCGCGGCTACGCCGGGCAGTTGGCCTCCGGCGTACTGCGGGTCGGCGACCCGGTGACGGTGCTGCCCTCGGGCCACACCACCACCGTCGCCGGGATCGACGCGCTCGGCCGCGAGACGGACCTCGCCTGGGCGCCCCAGTCGATCACCGTCCGGCTCGCCGACGACCTCGACGTCTCCCGCGGCGACCTGATCGCGGCCGGTGTGATCCCCGCGCCCACCAGGGACATCGAGGCCACCGTCAGCCACCTCAACGAGCGCCCGCTGCGCGCCGGGGACAAGGTCCTGCTCAAGCACACCACCCGCACCGTGCGCGCGCTGGTCAAGGACATCACCTACCGCATCGACATCGACACCCTCGAACAGCGCTCCGGCGCCCAGGGGTTGAACGTCAACGACCTCGGCCACGTGGTGCTGCGCACCGCCGAGCCGCTGGCGCTCGACGCCTACTGCGACAACCGCCGCACCGGCTCGTTCCTGCTGATCGACCCGGCCGACGGCACCACCCTCACCGCCGGCATGGCGGGCGAGGCCTTCGCGACCGTACGCGCCACCGAACCCGCTGAGGAGGACTGGGTCTGATGCCCAGCGAGGCGTTCTCGGACATGGACAAGGAAGGCGGCCGCATCGGCAGCGGCGTCCTCGGCAGCGGCCAGGGCGGCCTGACCCGATGTGCGGGCCGACAGCGCTGAGTTGCGACCCCCGGCCGCCCCGACGGGCGACCGCCACGTCCCCGAGACCGCCTCCCGACGGTCCGTCGATGAACAGGACTTCACCATGGCACCGAACCTGGCCCCCTCGCATACCCATGCCCGCCCCAACGCCGGCCGGATCAGACGCTCCGCGGTGGCCGCCGTGGCCGGCCTGACCGCCGTGACCCTGCTGTCGGCGTGCAGCTACGGCTCCAAGGCGGACGACAAGAAGGCGGGCGCCGACTCCGCCGCCAGTTCGGCCGGCGCCTCCGGCGCGAAGCTGTCCGCGGACACCGTGAAGATCGGCTACTTCGCGAACCTGACCCACGGCACCGCCCTGGTCGGCCTCCAGGAGGGGCTGTTCCAGAAGGAGTTGGGCGCCACCCAGATCAAGACCCAGGTCTTCAACGCGGGCCCCTCCGAGATCGAGGCGCTCAACGCCGGCTCCATCGACATCGGCTGGATCGGCCCCTCCCCCGCGATCAACGGCTACACCAAGTCCGACGGCCAGTCCCTGAAGATCATCGGCGGCTCGGCCTCCGGCGGGGTCAAGCTGGTGGTCAACCCGGACAAGATCTCCTCGCTGGACGACCTCAAGGGCAAGAAGATCGCCACCCCGCAGCTGGGCAACACCCAGGACGTGGCGCTGCTCAACTACCTGGCGGGCAAGGGATTCAAGGTCGACGCGGCGTCCGGCGCCGGCGACGTCTCGGTGGTGCGCACCGACAACAAGGTCACCCCCGACGCCTACCGGCAGGGCTCCATCGACGGCGCCTGGGTGCCCGAGCCCACCGCCTCCAAGCTGGTCACCCTCGGCGCGAAGGTCCTGCTCAACGAGAAGGACGTCTGGCCGGACAAGAAGTTCGTGATCACCAACATCATCGTCTCGCAGAAGTTCCTCAAGGAGCACCCGGACGTGGTGGAGGCCGTGCTGCGCGGCTCGGTGAACACCAACGCCTTCATCAAGGCCAACCCGGACAAGGCCAAGGCCGACGCCAACGAGGCGATCAAGAAGGAGGCCGGCAACGCGCTGGAGCCGGCCATCCTCGACCCCGCCTGGGCCGACATCGACTTCCTCGACGACCCGCTGGCGAACACCCTCCAGGCCGAGGCCGACCACGCCGTCACCGCCGGGCTCCTCAAGCTGCCCAAATCAAGTTCCGCTGGCGCGGGGGCCAACCTGACCGGCATCTACGACCTCACCCTGCTCAACAAGGTGCTCGCGGCCAAGGGCCAGGGCCCCGTGGCGGACGCCGGACTCGGCGCCAAGTAGCTCCACCCGGCGCCGAACAGCACCGCGCGGCGCCGAGTCCGCCCCGACTCCGCGGTCCGGACCCCCGCCCACCCGGTCGATCCGCGATCGATGCCCACCGGGACGGGCGGGGCCGGGCCCCGGCCCCCGCTCCGCCAGCCCTCAGCCAGACCACTCACGCAGGAGGTGCCCGGATGACCCCGGCACTGACCACCTCGGCGGACACCGCCGGCGCCGGCGCCGGCGGCGCCGCGCCCGCCGTCCGGATCTCGCACGTGCACAAGTCCTTCGGCCGCCCGGGCGCGCAGACCCACGTCCTGGACGACATCACCCTCGACGTCGCGCCCGGCGAGTTCGTCACCCTGCTCGGCGCCTCGGGCTGCGGCAAGTCCACCCTGCTCAACCTGGTCGCCGGCCTCGACCAGCCCACCGCCGGCGCCATCGAGGTGCCGGGCGGCCGCCCCGCGCTGATGTTCCAGGAGCACGCGCTGTTCCCCTGGCTCACCGCCGGCCGCAACATCGAACTCGCCCTCAAGCTGGCCGGCGTCCCCCGCGCCGAGCGCCGCGCCGAAGCCGAGCGCCTGCTCGAACTCGTCCGCCTCAAGGGCTCGTACGGCAAGCGCGTGCACGAGCTGTCCGGCGGCATGCGCCAGCGCGTCGCGATGGCCCGCGCGCTCGCCCAGGGCAGCCAGGTGCTGCTGATGGACGAGCCGTTCGCCGCGCTCGACGCCATCACCCGCGACGTGCTGCACGACGAGATCACCCGGATCTGGGCCGAACGGCAGCTGTCCGTCCTGTTCGTCACCCACAACGTGCGCGAGGCCGTGCGCCTGGCCCAGCGCGTCGTCCTGCTCTCCTCCCGCCCCGGCCGGGTCGCCCGCGAGTGGCGGATCGACCTGCCGCAGCCGCGCCGCATCGAATCCGCCGGCGTCGCCGACCTGTCCATCGAGATCACCGAAGAACTGCGTGGGGAGATCCGTCGCCATGGCCAGCACTGACAGCACCCCGGTCCTGGAGAAGGCCGACAAGACCGACAAGGCCGCCGCCACGGACACCGCCGGGGTCGGCGCCGGCCTGGACGCCCTCGACTCCGTCTCCGCCCAGCGCGGCTCGCTCGGCCAGGCACTGCGGACCAAGGCCCTGCCGCCGCTGATCGGCGTCCTCGTGGTGCTCGCCCTGTGGCAGGGGGCGTACAGCCTGCACCTCACCTCCGCCTACAAGCTGCCCAGCCCGACCGACGTGTGGCACTCCGCCCAGGACCTCTGGTACCAGGGCACGCTGTTCTCGATCATCTGGACCAGCGTCTGGCGCGGCCTGTCCGGCTTCCTGCTCGCCGTCGTCATCGGCACCCCGATCGGGCTGGTCGTCGCCCGCGTCCGGCCGGTGCGCACCGCCATCGGCACGGTCCTCCAGGGCCTGCAGTCGCTGCCCTCGGTCGCCTGGGTGCCGGCCGCGGTCATCTGGCTCGGCATCAACGACCAGATGATGTACGCGGTCATCCTGCTCGGCGCCGTCCCCTCCATCGCCAACGGCCTGATCGCCGGCATCGACCAGGTGCCGCCGCTGTTCCTGCGCGCCGGACGCACCATCGGCGCCACCGGCCTCACCGGCGCCCGGCACGTCCTCATCCCCGCCGCGCTGCCCGGCTACCTGGCCGGCCTCAAGCAGGGCTGGGCGTTCTCCTGGCGCTCCCTGATGGCCGCCGAACTCGTCGCCTCCTCCCCCGACCTCGGCCGGGGCCTGGGCCGGTTCCTGGAGGACCAGCGCGAGTTCTCCGACATGTCCGGGGTGCTGCTCGGCATCATCCTGATCCTGTTCGTCGGCATCGCCATCGAACTGCTCGTCTTCACCCCGGTCGAACGCCGGGTGCTGCGCAACCGCGGCCTGCTGGCCGCCGCCAAGTAAGGCCGACGCCGATGCCCGCCCTCCTGCTGATCGCCCACGGCAGCCGCGACCCGCGGCACGCCGCGACCGTGGCCGCACTGGTCCAGGAGGTGCGGGCGCTGCGCCCCGGGCTGGACGTCGCCACCGCCTACCTGGACCACTGCGCGCCGCGCATCCCGCAGGTCGTCGGGCGGCTCGACGACGCGGTGGCCGTCCCGCTGCTGCTCAACCGGGCGTACCACGCCAAGCACGACATCCCGGCCGCCCTGCGCACGGCGGGCGCGGCCCTGCCCGTCGCCGCCGTCCTGGGCCCGTCGCCGCTGCTGCTCGCCGCCCTGGAGCGCCGCCTCGCCGAGGCCGGGGTGGACGTGCGCTCGGCCGCCGTCCGGGCCCGCACCGGCGTGGTGCTCGCGGCGGCCGGCTCCTCCGACCCGGCCGCCGACGCCGCCACCCGCGCGGTGGCCGCCGCGTGGCGCCGCAGCCGCGGCTGGGCCGCCGTCGAGGTGGCCTACGCCTCCGCCACCGGCCCGCGCGTGCCCGACGCCCTGGCCGCCCTGCGCGCCGCGGGCGCCGCCCGCACCGCCGTCTCCCCCTACCTGCTGGCCCCTGGCCTCCTGCCCGACCGCATCGCCGACGCGGCCGCCGGAGCGGACGCCGTCGCCGACGTCCTGGGCCCCGCCCCCGAACTGGCCACCCTCCTCCTGGAGCGCTACGACGAGGCCCGCCTGGCAGCGGCCGTCGCCCCGGCCCTCACCGCCTGAGCCGGAGCGGGCCCCGGCGCGGCCGTCACCGAGCCGCCTTCTCCGCCTGGTGAAGACGCTCGGCCTGTCCGACCGCCTCCCAGTGCCGCGCCCGCTCGAAGTGCAGGGCACTACGGGCCGCACGCTCCCGCAGCTGGTACCGCGCAGCCGCCGCGATGACACCGCACCCAAGCGAAACGGCCCGGCCCCCTCGGGTGAGGGGGCCGGGCCGTCGGTGGTTCGCCGGGGGTTAGTCGAAGGCGCGGCGCTGGCGGCCGGTGCCGTAGTTGGAGCCGGACTTGGCGCCGCTGCCGGGCTTGGCGCGGCCGGAGGAGCGGCCGATGAAGCCGGCCGCCTGGGGGCGGTCGCCCTGGGCGGCGGCGCCGCCCATGCGCTGCTTGGGGCGGGGGCGGCGCGGGTTGCCGTTCATGTCGACGTCGGCGGGCAGCGCGGAGCGCTTGCCGGGGCGGCGGCGCGGGTTGCCGGACTTGGCGTCGGCCTTGGCGGCGGGGGCCTCGGCGGGCGCGGGGACGGCGACGGCGACCGCGACGCCGCTGGGGGTGCGGGCGCCGGTGATCTTGGCGAGGTCGGCGTCGCCGGGGCGGACCTTGGTGACGGTGGGGCGGATGCCCGCGACCGTCATCAGCCGGTTGACCTCGCGGCGCTGCTCGGGCAGGACGAGGGTGACGACGGTGCCGGACTCGCCGGCCCGGGCGGTGCGGCCGCCGCGGTGCAGGTAGTCCTTGTGGTCGACCGGCGGGTCGACGTTGACGACCAGGTCGAGGCCTTCGATGTGGATGCCGCGGGCGGCGACGTTGGTGGCGATCAGCGCGGTGACGTGGCCGTCGCGGAACTGGTCGAGGACCCGGTTGCGCTGCGGCTGGGACTTGCCGCCGTGCAGGGCCGCGGCCCGGACGCCGGTGGCGAGCAGCTGCTTGGCGAGGCGGTCGGCGCCGTGCTTGGTGTGCACGAACATGATCACGCGCCCGTCGCGGGAGGCGATGTGCGCGGTGGTGGACGCCTTGTCGGCCTGGTCCAGCTGGAGGACGTGGTGGTCCATGGTGGTGACCGCGCCGGCCGACGGGTCGACCGAGTGGGTGACCGGGTCGGTGAGGAAGCGCTTGACCAGGCGGTCGACGTTGCGGTCCAGGGTCGCGGAGAACAGCATCCGCTGCCCGCCCTCGGCGACCTGCTCCAGCAGCTTGCTGACCTGCGGGAGGAAGCCCATGTCGGCCATCTGGTCGGCCTCGTCGAGGACGGTGATGGCGACGTCGGACAGGTTGACGTCACCGCGGCCGATCAGGTCGTCGAGCCGGCCGGGGGTGGCGACCAGGACCTCGGTGCCACGGCGGACGGCGTTGGCCTGGCGGTTGATCGACATGCCGCCGACGACGGTGGTGATCCGCAGGTTGACGGCGGTCGCGTAGGGGGTGAGCGCGTCGGTGACCTGCTGGGCGAGCTCGCGGGTGGGCACCAGGACGAGCGCCAGCGGGTAGCGGGCGACGGCGCGGCGCCCGGCGGTGCGGGCGAGCAGCGGCAGGCCGAAGGCGAGGGTCTTGCCGGAGCCGGTGCGGCCGCGGCCGAGCACGTCGCGGCCGGCGATCGAGTCGGGCAGGGTGGCGCCCTGGATCGGGAACGGCGCGATGACGCCTTCGCGGGTGAGCGTGCTGAGGATGCCCTTGGGCAGGTCCAGCTCGGCGAAGGTGTCCGCCGGGGGCCGGGCCGGGGTGCCCTCGACGACGGTGAATTCGGCGGCCTCGGGCACGGCGGCGGCGCGGGTGTTCTTGGGGGCGCCGGTGCGACCGCGCGGCTTGCGGGCGCGCTCGGCGTCGCCGGTGCCACGCGGGTTCTCGCCGCGGCGGGCGCGGTCGCCGGCGCCGGTGCGGCCGGCGTTCTCGGCGCGGCCGGCGCCGGCGCTGCGGCGCGGGTTCTCGCCGCGGCGGGCCTGGTCGGTGGTGCGGGCGGCGCGGTCACGCGGCGGGCGGGCAGGGGTGGTCACGAAGTCTCCATACGTCGGTCGGCAGCCCCGGGTAGGGGCTGGTCGGCCGTCGGTAGGAAAATTCGCCGCCCCGGCCGTACGGCGGCATGCGCGGGGGCCCGCACCGTGTGGTACGGGCCCCCGCTTCGCGAGATCGCGAGTCAGCGTGGAGGCTGACGTCAGCCGACGAGGCGAATGTTCTCGGCCTGCGGGCCCTTCTGGCCCTGCGTGACGTCGAACTCGACCTGCTGGCCCTCGACGAGCTCACGGAAGCCGTTGGCCTGGATGTTCGAGTAGTGCGCGAACACGTCCGGGCCGCCCTCGGCCTGCTCGATGAAGCCGAAGCCCTTTTCGCTGTTGAACCACTTCACGGTGCCGGTAGCCATAACCGTCTCCTCAAAAAACTGGGGCATCAGGGATTCACACTGCGTGAACCCCGGAGTAGCCGCGATCCCCATCCGGAGACTGAAACACCGGACAAAACAAATGCGCCTGTTGGTTGGGACCAGCAGGCGCACACATGCGTTCATGGGAACCAAAACTGCAACTGGGTCGACTGTAGCACGGCGACACCCCGATTGACCGGGGAGTTTTGTGCTCGACAGATCACGTTTGACGGCCAGGGAAAGGGGGCAGGCGGCGCCCCGCCGAAGCGGGACGCCACCTGTTTGGCGCATCGGTCGGGCGTCGCCCGTGTCCGAACGAGGCGATCAGCGCCGTCCGGCCGGCTCCGGCACGCCGTACGCGTCCGCCGCCGGCGCCGGGCCGGCACCGTGGCCCCCGCCGTGGCCGTGGCCGTGCTCGGGGTCGGCGCCGTGGCCGGGCCACCAGGCCCGGTTGCCGATCAGCGCGGTGAGCGCCGGGGTGAAGAACATCGCCATCACGAAGGCCGCCAGCACGATGCCGAAGGCCATGGCGAAGCCGAACTCCATCATGAAGGTGTTGCCCGCGAGCATGAACGTCCCGAACGAGGCCGCCAGGATGAAGCCGGCCGCGGCGACGGTCGGGCCGGCGTGGCGCAGCGCCTCGCGGGCCGCCTCGCGCGGGCTGCGGCCCGCACGGGCCTCCTCGCGCAGACGGGCGATGATCAGGATGTTGTAGTCCGTCCCGATCGCCACCACGAAGAGGTAGATGAGGATCGGCATCATGAACATCAGGCCGGTCTCGTTGCCGATCTTCTGGAAGATCAGCGTGGTGGCGCCCAGCGTGGCGCTGAAGCCGAGGCCGACCGAGGCCATCAGGTACCAGGGGGCGACCACGCTGCGCAGCTGGAGGGCCAGGATGAGCAGGATCAGCAGCCCGGCGATCGGGAAGACCAGCTTGTAGTCGTGGGTCATCGCCAGGTTGATGTCCTTGAACACCGAGGTGAGGCCGCCGACCTTGGCCTCGCTGCCGGCCGGGGCCTGCGCGTGGGCGACGGTGCGCAGCTCGGTCACCGCGTCGATCGCCTCGTTGCTGGCCGGGGCGTCCTTGAGCATGACGGTGAACTGGGCGGTGGCGCCGTCGGCGCTGATGCTCTTGGCGTCGGCGCTCGGCAGGTAGACCTTGGAGACCCCGCCGACGCCCTGCAGCTTGTCGGCGTAGGCCGGGAAGGAGGCCGGGTCGAGCTTCTTGCCGTCGGTGCTGCTCAGGTAGACCTGGCTCGGGTCGGCGGCGCCGGCGGAGAAGCCCTTGGCCATCGTGTCCTGGACGACCATCGACTCCTTGTCCTTGGGCATGGAGCTGCCGGCCATGTCGAAGTTGCCGTTGTAGCCGAGCGCGCCCACGGACAGGGCGAGCAGTACGCCGCCGGAGGCGACGGCGGCCAGCGCCGGGCGCTTCTGGACGATCCGGCCGAGCGCGGTGAAGCGCGCGGTGCTCGGCTCGTTCGTCCACTTCTTGCCGGGCCAGAAGACGGCGCGGGCGGGGATGACCGCGAGCAGTGCGGGGGCCAGGGTGATCGAGGCCAGGGCGGTGACCACGACCGCGATCGCCAGCGCGGGGCCGAGCGCCTGGAACATGCCGAGGCTGGAGAGGATCAGCGCGGCGAAGGCGATGGTGACGGCGCCGGCGGCGGAGGCGATCGCCTCGCCGACCCGGCCGACCGCGTTGGCCACGGCGGCGTTGCGGTCGTCGCCGGCCCGCAGCCGCTCGCGGTAGCGGAAGGCGAGGAACAGGAAGTAGTCGGTGCCGACGCCGAGCACGACGACGATCAGGATCGCCATCAGGATGGGTGTGCTCTTGAGGTCGAAGATGTCGGTCGCGTAGTTGATCAGGCCGATGGAGGCGGGCAGCGCGATCATCAGCGAGACCAGGACCGGCAGCAGGCCGGCCAGGATGCCGCGGAAGATGATGCCGACGATCACGATGACCAGCAGGACCGTGGCCATGGTGATGATGCCCTCGGCCGAGCCGGAGGCTTCCTTCTGGTCGAGCGCCTGGGCGGCGGGGCCGCCGAGCTGGAACTTCAGGTCGGTGCCGGAGGCCAGTGCCTTGCCGTCGTCACGGATGGCCTTGGCGATGTCCGCGGTCTTGTTCTGGTCCTGCTGCTTCGACTTGTCGACGGCGATCATGGCCATCGCGTACTTGTGGTCCGGGGATATGCCCAGCTGGTCGGACGGCGGGATGATCTTCTCGACGCCGTCGATCTTCTTGGCCGTCAGGTCCTGGACGAGCTTGCCCATCGCGGCCTTGTCCGCGTCGGTGAACGCGGCGCCGTCGTTGCGCTCGAAGAGTGCGAGCGCGCCCGGGGTGAAGGCGGCCGGGAAGGCCCGCTCCTGCACCTGTGCGGCCTGGATGGACTCGTAGTGCTTGGGGAGGAACGCGGCTTCGTCGGTCTGCGAGCTGACCTTCGGCGCGGTCATGATGACGGCGATCATTCCGATCACCCACGCGATGATCACCCACCACGCGCGGCGTACGACGAATTGTCCTAGTCGGTGGAACATGCTCGATGCCTCCTGGGCATGGTTCACCGCAGCCCTTGGGGGACGGGACGCCGGGCGACGGCTGGACCGGCGGGAGACACGCGGCGGCGCTCCCTAGCCGGTCGGCAGGTAAGTAGGTCTGGGCGTCATCCTACGAGCACTTGCTTGCCGACCGGCAAGGAGCCCCCGTGGTCCAACCCCCGTCGGGGCCGCCGCTCAGCGGCCCCGACCCAGTTTCCCCCGGGCGCACCCCCCTTGACCTCGTGCTCCGGGTGGAGACAGCTCCCCCTCAGGGTGGATCTCTCCCCCTACCCCCTAGGAGGAGATGTCAGGGTAGGAAGGTAGGGAAAACCCCACCCCGGTCCGTCATGATGATCACCGTCCGGAGGCCTCCGGATGAACGCCGCCCCAACGGAGCACCGCCATGATCCCCTTCGACGAAGGCCGCGCCCGGCTGCTGCTCGCCCACGCCTGCGAGTCCGCCGGACTGCCCGGCCCCGGCGACGCCCGGCTGCTCGCACTCGGCGAGAACGCCGTCTTCGACCTCGGCGACCCTGCCGTCGTCGCCAAGGTCGGCCGCGGCCCCGAACTGTACGAACGGGCGCGGCACGAACTCGCCGTCGCCCACTGGCTCGCCGCCCAGGACGTCCCGGTGGTCCGCCCGTACGACGCGGTGGAAGCCGAGCCCCAGCTCGCCCACGGGCACCCCGTCACCTTCTGGCACCGGCTCGCCCCCGCCGTCCGCCCCGCCCGCCCCGCCGACCTCGCCCCGCTGCTGCGCACCCTGCACCGGCTGCCGCTGCCGCCCTTCCCGCTCGCCCACCGCGACCTGCTGGCCCCCGTCGAACGCTGGCTGGCCTCCGCCGAGGGCCACGTCGACCCGGCCGACGTCGCCTTCCTGCGCCACCGCCGCGACGGCTTCGCCGCCGCCCTGCCCGACCTCGCCCCGCACCTGCACCCCGGCGTGATCCACGGCGACGCGCTGCCCCGCAACGTCCACGTCGGCCCGGACGGGCCCGTCCTGCTCGACCTGGAGAACGTCTCGCACGACCTGCGCGAACACGACCTGGTGGTCCTCGCGCTCAGCCACGACCGGTACGGCGTGCCCGGCGAGGAGTACCGGGCCTTCGTCGAGGCGTACGGCTGGGACGTGCGCGCCTGGCCCGGCTTCGCGGTGCTGCGCGGGGCCCGGGAGACCGCCAGCGCCTCCTGGGTCGCCCAGCAGGTACCCGGCAACCCGGCCGCGCTGGCGGAGTTCCGGCGCCGGGTCGCCTCGCTGCGGGAGGGCGCCACCGAGGTGCGCTGGTACCCGTTCTGAGGCGTCGGGCTCCTGGGGCGTCGAGCTTCCGAAGTGACGGCTCCTGAAGTACCGGGCCTCTGAGGTGCCGGGCCTCTGAGGTGCCGGGACCGCCCCCGGCGCGGCCCCCGGGATACCCGGCGGGCCGCGGGGGCGCCAACCCGGGCGCGTGTGAGAAGACTCCTACGGCGCTGCGGTCCGCTCCGCAACCGGGGCACGTACGCTCGGCGTCCTATCGGACAGTCATCCTGACCGAGGGATCGGCGCCCGTCCTCTGCACCCCTCTGCACCACAGGAGCCGCCGCCATGCCCCACTCCGCCACCCGCCGGCCCTCCCCCCCGACCCGTACGGCGCTCACGGCCCGCCGCCGGCTGGTCGCAGGCTGCGTCGTGGCGGCCGCCGCCCTGGGACTGGCCGCGTGCGGCACCGCCAGCGGAGCCCTCCAGCCGACGGCCGGCGTCAGCACCCAGCCCCCGATCACCCTCGCGCCGACCGACGGCCGGCCGACCGACGGGCCCGTCGCCACCGTCGCGCCCACCCCCGGCTCCGACGGCGCACCCGCCTCCGCCGCCCCGCCGGCCGCCCCGAAGCCGCACACGCCCCAGGCGCCGGCCGGGACGAGCGCCCCGCCCCACGGCGGCACGCCGAGCACCCCGGTCACCACCACGGCCGTCGCGACCACCCCCGCGGGCACCCCCGCGCCGCCGCCCGCGCCGGTCAAGCCGGGCACCGTCATCGGCTCCACCGCCTCCGGCGGCCGCACCGTGGCGCTCACCTTCGACGACGGCCCCGGCCCCGCCACCGGCCAGATCCTCGACCTGCTCGCCCAGTACCACGCCAAGGCCACCTTCTGCGAGATCGGCCAGAACGCCGCCGCCAACCCGGCCCTGGTCAAGCGCGTCCTCGCGGCCGGCCACCGGCTCTGCGACCACAGCGTCCACCACCCGCAGCCGTTCGCGAAGCTCCCCCACGACAAGGCCGTCTACGAGATCTCCGCCGCCAGGGACATGATCGTCAAGGCCGGCGGCCCCGGCACCCGGGTCGACTGGTTCCGCGCCCCCGGCGGCGGCTTCAACGCCGACAACGAACAGATCACCGCGAGCCTCGGCATGTCCTCGCTCGGCTGGTCCGTCGACCCGCGCGACTGGTCCCGCCCGGGCGTGCCCGCCATCGTCTCCACCGTGCAGAAGCAGCTCAAGCCCGGCGGCGTGATCCTGATGCACGACGGCGGCGGCGACCGCACCCAGACCGTGGCCGCGCTCAAGCAGCTGCTGCCCTGGCTGGTCGCCCAGGGCTACACCTTCGACTGGCCCGCCGAATAGCCGACTCACCGGCCACACCGGGGGCGGCTACCTCATCGGCCACCGCGGGTCGACCACGGCCTGCGGGTCCTTGCCGCGGCGCAGCCACGCCTGCAAGCCCTCCGCCCACTCCCGGTACCAGCCGATCTGGCGCCCGTGCAGCTCGGCCGGCGCGACGTCGCCGACCTCGGCCCGGTAGCGCTCGGCGAGGGCGACGGCGACCCGGACGGCCGCCAGCGCGTCGCTGCCCGCCTCGTGCGCGTCCGTCAGCTCGACGCCGTACACCTCGCAGACCCGCTGCAGGGTGCGCGAGCCCTTGCGGTACTTGTCCACCGCCCGGTCGACGACCAGCGCGTCCAGCACCGGCCCGACCGGGGCGCCGAGGCGCTCGGCGAGCGGCACCAGCCCGTACCGGCGCAGCTCGGCGTCGAGCAGCGACAGGTCGAACGGCGCGTTGAACGCGACCACCGGGCGCCCTGCGGCGAGCCGCTCGCAGAGCGCGCCGGCTATCTCCTCCACCGCCTCCTTGGCCGGCCGGCCCTTGCCGCGGGCCAGGTCGTCGCCGATGCCGTGGATCGCCTCCGCCTCGGCCGGGATCGGGACCCCGGGGTCGAGCAGCCAGTGCACGGCCCCCACCCGGCGGGCCCCGACGGTGTCCACGAGCGCGGCCGTGACGATGCGGTCCACGGCCGGGTCGGTGCCCGTGGTCTCCAGGTCGAAGCCGACCAGTGGCTGCTGCCACCAGCTCATAAGGGGGTGTCCTTCCGTCCTGCCTCTCGAAACAGCCCCCATCATCACCCGCCCCACCGACAACCCGGCCGCTGGGGCGGTCGGGGTGCGGGCCGGTGCGGCGGCGGACGGCCCTCCTCGGTTTCGGCAGGTCGCCCCAACGGCGGGCGCCCGCGCCCCGGTTGGGGCGACGGGCGCGCGAACCCGGGCGTTCAGGTGGTGGTGAGGAGGGGGCGGCCGAGCCAGTCGGTGGTGTCGTGGGCGCCGGGGAGGACGTAGAAGTAGCCGCCGCCGGTGGGGCGGAGGTGGCGGGCGAGGGGTTCGGTGTTGAGGCGGGTCTGGACGGCTTCGAACTGGCGGGCCACGTCCTGCTGGTAGCAGCAGAAGGCGAGGCCGAGGTCGGGTTCGCCGTCGGGGTCGAGGCCGCGGTCGTAGTTGAAGGCGCGGCGCAGGATGCGGCTGCCGCGGGTGCCGTCGGTGCGGGGGTTGGCGAGGCGGATGTGGGAGTCGAGGGGGATGACGGCGCCGTCGGGGTCGTTGCGGTAGTCGGGGGTGTCGGTCTCGCCGGCGGCGCCGAGCGGGGCGCCGTCGTTCTTGCGCCGGCCGATCAGGCGTTCCTGCTGCTGGAGCGGCACCTCGTCCCAGCCGGCGACGAGGGTGCGGATGGCGCGGATGACCTGGTAGCTGCCGCCGGCGGCCCAGCGCGGTTCGTCGCCGCCCTCGCCGACCCAGACGAGGGCGTCCAGTTCGCGGGCGTTCGCGGTGTCGGGGTTCTCGATGCCGTCCTTGAAGCCGAGCAGGTTGCGGGCGGCGCCGGTGGGGCGGGAGCGGTTCTGGAAGCCGTCGAGCTGCCAGCGCGGGCGGATCAGGCCGTGGGTGCTGCGCAGCAGGTCGCGGATGGTGTGCTGGACGGTGTCGCGGTTCTCGGCGCAGATCTGGAGCGAGAGGTCGCCGTGGCATTCGGCGGGGCGCAGCGCGTCGACGGGGAAGGGGCGCATGGCGGTGAGCCGGCGGGGGCGGTGGCGGGTGAGGCCGTAGCGGGTGTCGAAGAGGGAGGCGCCGACGGCGACGGTGACGGTGAGGTCGTCGGTGGGCAGGTCGGGGCCGAGGGTGCCGCTGTCGGAGGGGGCGGTGGCGGGGCCGAGGTCGGGCGGAGTGCCGCCGGTGGTGAGGAAGCGGATGCGGTCGGTGAGGGTGCGCAGGAGGGTTTCGAGGGCCTTGCGGTCGCGGGCCTTGACGTCGAGGGCGAGGAAGGTGCCGTAGCCGGGGGGCGGGTTGGTGATGCCGGCCTGGTGGCGGCCGTGGAAGTCGATGCGCCGGGTGGCGGGGCGGGGCGCGGCCTGGGCGGGGCGGGCGCCGGTGAGGGTGAGGGCTCCGGCGGTGGTGGCGCCGAGGGCGGTGCGCAGGAGGCCTCGGCGGGTGGCGCGGGGGTGTTCGGAGCCGGTGGAGTGCGGGCTGTCGATCATGGACGGGACGCTAACAAGCGGTCGGGCCCGGTGCTCGGGTGAGCGCCGCGCCCGACCGCCGGTCACCATCCGTCCGGCCTACTCCCCTCACCCGGGCGGGGGTCACCCGGGTGAGGGCCGCTGAGCGAACGTCACCAGGAGACCGGCACCGGGCGAAGGTCACCGGGCGAACGTCACCGGCCGAACGTCACCGGGCGCGGGCGAGGGCGATCCGGCTGGGCAGCACGCTGGCGGCGACGGCCAGGGCGAGGCAGACGGCCGCGGCGGCGCCGAGCGGGAGCCAGGGCAGGTGCGGGTCGATGGCGGCCTGGCCGGCCAGGATGCGGTGGTTGAGCAGGGCGGTGGTGCCGTACTGGGTGAGGGCGGTGACGGCGAGGGCCAGGACGGCGGCGGTGGCGACGACCAGGACGGCTTCCAGGGCGACCATGTGCAGCACCTGGCGGCGCAGGGTGCCGGCCAGCCGCAGGACGGCGAAGTCGCGTCGGCGGTCGGCGGCGGACATCACCATGGTGTTGGCGATCGCGATGAGCGCGTACAGCAGGGCGGGGCCGAGGATCGTGGTGGTGGCGATCCACGCGTAGTGGGCGCCGGGGTCGGGGCCGGGGGCGCGGGCGTCGGTGAGTTCGCCGCCGAGCCGGTCGGCGGCCGGGGGTTCGGCGGAGAGGTGGACGGCGCCGGGGTGGGCGCCGGCCAGGTGGGCGGTGGTGGCGTCGCCGCTGAGCAGGATCTCGTCGAGGCCCAGCTGGGTGCGGTAGACGAGGGCGAGGCGCAGTGCGGTGACGGTGCCGTCGGCGAGGCGCAGGTGGACCTGGTCGCCGAGGGTCCAGCCGTGGCCGCGGGCCTGGTCGGTGGAGGCGGCGAGGGTGGGCCCGTGCAGGTCGGCGGCGGCGCCCTGGACGACGGGCAGGGTCCAGGCGGTGGCGAGGTCGCCGTCGACGACGGTGGCGGCGGAGGGGGCGGAGGCGGGTGAGTCCTCGCCGGGGTCGGCGAAGTCGGCGGGGGCGGCGCCGAGGCCGGTGACCACGGTGGGGGTGGTGGCGGTGGCGCGCAGGCCGGGCCGGTCGGCGGTGAGCCGGTGTGCGGCGTCGTCGGGCAGCGGGGTGGCGCCGGGGCGCAGCACGTACCGGGCGGCGGTGGTGGCCCGGTTCTGGGCGGTCATGGCGTCGGCGAAGGCGGCGGTGGAGCCGATGACGGTGCCGGTGAGGGCGATGGTGAGGAAGGCGGGGGTGGCGGTGGAGACGGTGCGGCGGACGGCGGTGAGCGCGTTCTGCCGGGCGAGCAGGGGGGCGGCGCCGACGGCGCGGGCCAGTGGCGCGCTGAGCGCCCGGACCAGGGGCGGGACGATCAGCGGGGCGAACAGGGCGAGGGCGGTGATCGTCAGCAGGTCGGCGCCGAGCACCCACTGGGAGGCGAGCTGCGGGTCGGCCGGCTGGTCGCCGGGGGCGGCGGGCATGGTCGGGGCGGCCAGGTAGTAGCCGACGGTGCCGGCCAGGGCGAGCAGCCCGGCGAGGGCGCAGGCCCAGCGCACGGGCGTCATGACCGTGCGGTCGACGGCGGCGTCGCCGAGTGCCTCGACGGCCCGGACCCGGCCGGCGCGCAGGGCGGCGGTGACGGCGCCGAGCAGGGCGACGAGCAGGCCGACGGCGGCGGCGGTGAGCAGCGGGGCGGGGGCCGGGTGCGCCGCGAAGCCGTCCGGGGCGGCGCCGCGGGCGACCAGCCAGGCGGCGAGGGCGGGCGCGCCGGGCAGGGCGAGCAGGCAGCCGGTGACGGCGGCGGCGAGGGCGACGACGGCGGCCTCGCCGGTGATCAGCCCGACGACCTGGCGGGGGGTGGCGCCGACGGCGCGCAGCATCGCGATCTCCTGGCGGCGCTGGGCGACGGCGAAGGCGAAGGTGCCGGCGACGACGAAGACGGCGACGAAGGCAGCCATCGCGGCGCTGAACAGGAGCACCTTGTGGAGGGAGGGCGCGCCGAGCGGGGAGTCGTCGCCGGCGGTGTTGTCGAGCAGGGTGCCGGTGGTGGCGACCAGGGTGACGCCGAGGGTCAGGGCGAGGTAGGAGCCGGCGAAGGCGGCCTTGCGGCGGCGCAGTGCGGCGGCGGCGACGGGCAGCAGGGTGACGAAGGAACTCATGCGCCCACCTCGCTGCGCTCGGCGGGGGCATTCGCCCACGCGCACCTCTCGATGATGAACTCGCTCCGCTCGCTCATGCCGCCGTCTCCAGGGCGGTCATCCGCTCGGCGATCTGCGGGGCGGTGGGGTGGTCGAGGTCGGCGACGAGGCGGCCGTCGGCGAGGAAGAGCACGCGGTCGGCGTAGGAGGCGGCGACCGGGTCGTGGGTGACCATGACGGTGCTCTGGCCGTCGCGGTCGACGAGTTCGCGCAGCAGGGCGAGGACGTCGCGGCTGCTGGCGCTGTCGAGGGCGCCGGTGGGCTCGTCGGCGAAGAGCACCTGCGGGCGGGTGATCAGGGCGCGGGCGATGGCGACGCGCTGCTGCTGGCCGCCGGAGAGCTGGGAGGGCAGGTGTCCGGTGCGTTCGCCGAGGCCGACCTGGGCGAGGGCGCGGTGGACGTCGGCGCGGTCGGGGAGGCGCCCGGCCAGGCGCAGCGGCAGGCCGACGTTCTGTTCGGCGGTCAGCGAGCCGACCAGGTTGAAGGCCTGGAAGACGAAGCCGAGCTTCTCGCGCCGCAGGACGGTCAGCCGGCTCTCGGTGAGTGCGGCGAGGTCGGCCCCGTCGAGGACGACCCGGCCGCCGTCGGGCCGGTCGAGCCCGGCGGCGCACTGGAGCAGGGTGCTCTTGCCGGAGCCGGAGGGGCCCATGACGGCGGTGAAGGTGCCGCGGGCGAAGTCGACGTCCACTCCCCTGAGCGCGTGGACGGCCTCCGGCCCGGTCCCGTAGGTGCGGTGCAGTTGTTCGAGGCGCAGTACGGCCTCGTCATCCCCCATGATCATCACGGGGGCTATGACTACCACGGCCGCCCCTGCTCCGACCAGCCCCGACCGCTGGGCCGGCCCCGGTTCAGGCGGCGGCCCCGGTTCAGGCGGCGGGCTCGCGGACCAGGTAGACGTCGATCGGGTCCTCGTGGTCGAGGACGAAGCCGTGGCGTTCGTAGAGGCGGCGGGCGGGGCTGCCCTGGAGGACGTCGAGGCGCACGGGCTCGCCGGCGGCGTCGGCCTGGGCGAGGAGGTGGCGCAGGACGGCGCTGCCGAGGCCGCGGCCCTGGTGGGCGGGGGCGAGGTAGAAGTGCTCGATCCAGCGGCCGCCCTGCTCGCCGGGGCGGACGGTGACGGAGCCGGCGAAGGCGCCGTCGACGAGGATGACGGAGCTGTGGCGGCTGGGGAAGCCCGCCCGCAGGCGACTGCGGACCCGGTCGTCGTCGTAGCGGCCGAGGCGTTCGAGGTCGGCGCGCAGGACCACGGCCCTGAGTTCGGCGACGGGTTCGACGTCGGCGGCGGTGGCGGGGCGCAGGGTCCAGGCGGGGAAGCTGTTCACGGCCCGCAGTGTGGCAGCGGCCGCACCGGCCTGGCCAGCGGGTTTCAGGGGTCGGACACCGGGGCGGGGCGCGCCGAGGGGGCCGGGCGGTGGCCCGGCCCCCTGCTCCGACGGGCCGGCGGGAAGGCGGGAAGGCGGGCCGGCGGGAGGGCGGGAAGGCGGGAAGGCGGGAAGGCGGGAAGGCCTCAGCGGGTGCCGAGGTCCAGGGCGGGGAAGGAGTAGTCGTCCCAGAGGGCGCGTTCGTCGTCGTGCGGGGCGTACTGGACGCTGGGGTTCAGGTCCCAGATCCGGGTGGCCCGCGCGTCGGCGGTGTAGGACGGCCAGCCCGGCTCGCCCTGGCGGGCGAAGGAGGCCCAGGCGTCGGCCATCCGCTCGGACAGCCGGGTGAGTTCGGGCCGCTGGGCGGCGACGGTCTGCGCGCCGCGCGGGATCGCGCCGAGGTCCAGTCCGCCGAAGACGAAGGGCAGTTCCAGGGTGTGCATGGCGCCCAGGTTCTGGGCGGCGGGCAGGCCGGGGACGTAGGGCACGTGCCAGTCGAACTGGTAGACGTAGGTGGGCCGCCAGCGGGACTGGGCCTCGGCCAGGCGCAGGGTGGGGATCCGCTCGGTCTGGTCGGTGAGCATCGCGTTCACCACCCGGCCCTCGGTGGCCCCGGGGCGGTCGGCGGCGTACCGGTCGTACAGCTGCTGTTTGCGGTCGGCGAGCACCGGGGGCAGGTTGCGGTAGGCGCTCAGCGGGAGGTCCGGCAGCGTGGGGTCGAACAGCGCCCAGTAGTCGGTCTCGTTCTCGGTGGTGCCGGTCATCACGTCGACGTCGCGGGCGCTGCCGGCGGCGATCCGTTCGACGACCGGGCCGGGCACCAGCGCCCCGTCGACGGAGGGGCCGAAGAAGACCGCGGAGGACAGTCCGGAGAGCCCGTGCTGGACCTGTTCCTGGAGTTCGAGGACCTGTGGGGTGCTCAGCCGGTCGAGGTCCGCGACGGTGTGGATGCCGCCGGTGGCGAAGACCTTTCCGGCGGTGGCCCGCGCGGCGGCCGCGGTGTGCACCAGGTAGCCGGGCCCGCTCTCGACGATGGCGCGCTGGAAGAGCTGCTCGGGGTGGTCGCCGGCCAGCAGGGCGCTGATCGAGATCGCGCCGGCCGACTGGCCGAAGACGGTGACGTTGCCCGGGTCGCCGCCGAAGGCGCCGACGTGCCGGCGCACCCAGGCCAGCGCGGCGCTCTCGTCGCGCAGCCCGTTGTTGCCCGAGTCGGCGTAGGACGGGTCGAGCGCGCCGAGTTCCGTCCAGCCCAGGATGCCGAGCCGGTAGTCCAGGTTCACCACGATCGCGTCGCCGCGCTCGGCCAGCAGGCCGCCGTCGAAGACGGGTTGGCCGGCGGCGCCGAGTTCGTCCGCGCCGCCGTGCAGGAAGACCATGACGGGTTTGCGGGCGCCTCCGCCGTGCGCCGACCACACGTTGAGGTACAGGCAGTCCTCGGTGCCGCCGCCGCCCGCGCTCAGGTCCTGCGGGCAGCCGGGGCGGGTCTGGGTGGCGCGCAGCGTTCCGGACCAGGGCGCGGCCGGCTGCGGTGGGCGGAACCGGCGCTCGCCGGTGGGCGGCGCCGCGTACGGGACGCCCAGGTAGGCGCACCGGCCGTCCTGGGCCACCCCTTGCAGGCGGCCGACGGAGGTCGCCGTTCGGCAGCCGCCCGTCTCCCGGGCCTCGGCGGGGACGGCCGGCAGCAGGCCCAGCAGGGCCGCCGCCACGCCGGCCAGCGCGAGCGGCCAGCGCCGGTGGGCGGTTCGGGCCTTCCCCGGCAGTCTTCCGCGCAGCCCCGCCCCGGGCCCGTCGCGCAGCCTTCCGCGCGCGGCCCCCCATGCTGTTCCGCGCACTGTCCCGCGCTTCGTTCCGTACACCACGGCGCACTCCCCTCGACGTCGTCGCGCCGCTCGTGCGGCCGCGACCCCGCCTCCAGCTTGCGCGGCGCGGCCCGGGGGTGTCGCCGCCGCACGGATGGAGTTCCGGGTCTCCACCCGGGGGTGGAGAAGGGAATTTGACGGTCCGTCAGGAGTGGGGGGTGCGGGTTCAGGACACCGGCCGGGAGTCGCCCCAGGCGCCCTCGAACTCCTCGCGATAGACCTCCAGCAGGCCCTGTTCGCTGCCGCCGGGCTGCTGGCCGGCGCCGCCGCGCAGCACCAGGGCCGGGGACTCCATGCCCCGGGCGCGGCGCAGGTAGGGCTGGATGACGCCGAGGTCGCGGCTCTGGCGGCGGCCGCCGACCTGGCCGGTCGGGCGGGGGCCCTCGACGAGGTAGGCGGTGAAGCGCGGGGTCTCGTCGAAGACCCGGATCTCGAAGCCGCCCTGGTCGCGCAGCCGGGCCCGCACCCGGCGCACGTGCATGATGTTCATCTCGATGGAGCGCGACAACTCGCCGCGACCGAGGCCGAGTTCGCGTTCGCGGCGGCGGACGGCGCTGCTCGCCGGGTTGAGGAAGAGCAGGCGGACCCGGCAGCCGTCGCCGGCCAGGCGCACCAGCCGCTTGCCGGTGTAGTTCTGGCAGAGCATGCCGAGGCCGATGCCGAGCGCGTCCAGGCGCCGGGCGCCCTCCAGCAGGTCCTCGACGGGCAGGTCGCGCTGGAGGCGGACGCGGTCGGCGTGCACGGCGACGACGTCCGCGTACCGGCCGGCCACCAGCGACTCGACGACGTCGGCGGGCACGCCGCCGGCGCCGCCGTCCAGGACGGCGAGCAGGCGGGCGGCGGCGCGTTCGGTCTGGGCGAGGACGGTCTGGGTGAGCACCCGGTTGCGGGAGACCACGTGCCGGGCCACCTCCAGTTCGTCCAGGGCGAGTTCGATCTCGCGCCGGTCGGACAGGTAGGGCTCGAAGCAGGGCCAGTGCTGGACCATCAGCTCGCGCAGCTGGGGCAGGGTGAGGAAGACCAGCGGGTCGTCGTCGGCCGGGTCGAGCAGGTAGCCCTTGCGGCGGCTGACCTCGCGGACGGCTCCGGCCCGGTGCGCCCACTCCTCGCCGGCGGGGCCGGCGGCGGCGGTGACCCAGTCCTCGCCGTGGGCGGGGGCGTAGATGGGGTGCAGCACCTCGTCGACGAGGGAGCGCAGCCGCTGCTCGACGAGGTTGAGCCAGACGTAGGCGCGGCCGGACAGCCGGACCCGCTGGTAGGCGTCCTCCCATTCGGCGGCGGACCAGGCGAGGGCGGGGATCTCGACCGGGCCGCCCTGGGCGGGTACCAGGGGGCGGCCGGACAGGGTGGGGCGCATGACGACCGTGGGCGCCTCGCTGCGGGCGCCGCCCCGGTCGGGGCCGTCGGGCCCCGGGCCGCGGCCGCCGGCGGGGAACACCATGCGCCACCTCACCTGGTCTGCTGCTCTACGCTCCGCCCCTGCGCGGCTGATGGAGCGCCACCGGCCCGGGGGCGGCCGGACGATCAAGGGTACTGCCCGCCGCGAGCGGTGCGCAGCCGGATGGCCCCCGGGGCCCGGCACCACCACCAGGCCCACCCTTCACAGACCCACGCCCATCGCAAGCCCCGCCCATCGCAGGCCCGCCCGCCGCGAGCCCGGCCCCGCTTATCACAGGAATGCGGGCTGGACACCCGTTCGGGCGAACCGGCCGCACATGTCCCGGCCGCCGGGGGAAGGCTCGGGGAGTATGCGCACTGTGCCGTGCGTCACGGCGCGCGAGCGCCGCACATGCCCGGCCGCCCGGCCGGGAAGAGAGCGTCCGGGTCCGGGCACGTTATCGGACTACACGTCAGTTTCCGTTGAGTGCAAGGAAGTTGAGGACTCATGCAGGTCTGGCCCGGTAAGCCCTACCCCCTCGGCGCCACCTACGACGGGGCCGGCACCAACTTCGCGGTGTTCTCCGAGAGTGCCGACCGGATCGAGCTGTGCCTGATCGACGAGGACGGCTCGGAGACGGCCGTCGAACTGCGCGAGACGGACGCCTTCGTCCGGCACGCCTACCTCCCCGGCGTCCAGCCCGGCCAGCGCTACGGCTTCCGCGTCCACGGCCCGTACAACCCCGGCCTCGGCCAGCGCCACAACAGCGCCAAACTGCTGCTGGACCCGTACGCCAAGGCGATGAGCGGGCACATCGACTGGGACGAGGCCGTCTACGGCTACCACTTCGGCGCGCCCGAGCGCCGCAACGACCTCGACTCCGCCCCGCACACCATGCACTCGGTCGTGATCAACCCGTACTTCGACTGGGGCACCGACCACCCGCCGCGCACCGACTACCACCGCACCGTCATCTACGAGGCGCACGTCAAGGGCCTCACCCGGCTGCACCCGGGCATCCCCGAGGAGATCCGCGGCACCTACGCGGGCCTGGCCCACCCGGCGGTGATCGAGCACCTGGCCAAGCTCGGCGTCACCGCGATCGAGCTGATGCCGGTGCACCAGTTCGTCCGCGACCACCGGCTGCGCGACCTGGGCCTGTCCAACTACTGGGGCTACAACACCATCGGCTTCTTCGCCCCGCACTCCTCCTACGCCTCCAGCGGCGACCGGGGCCAGCAGGTGCAGGAGTTCAAGTCGATGGTCAAGGCGCTGCACGCGGCCGGGATCGAGGTGATCCTGGACGTCGTCTACAACCACACCGCCGAGGGCAACCACCTCGGGCCGACGCTGTCCCTGCGCGGGCTGGACAACGTCTCCTACTACCGCCTCGCCCGGGACCAGCGCTTCTACGAGGACACCACCGGCACCGGCAACAGCCTGCTGATGCGCAGCCCGCACGTGCTCCAGCTGATCATGGACTCGCTGCGCTACTGGGTCACCGAGATGCACGTCGACGGCTTCCGCTTCGACCTCGCCGCCACCCTGGCCCGGCAGTTCCACGAGGTCGACCGGCTCTCCTCCTTCTTCGACCTCGTCCAGCAGGACCCGGTGGTCTCCCAGGCCAAGCTGATCGCCGAACCCTGGGACCTCGGCGAGGGCGGCTACCAGGTCGGCAACTTCCCGCCGCTGTGGACCGAGTGGAACGGCATGTACCGGGACACCGTGCGCGACCTGTGGCGCGGCGAGACCGCCGCCCTCGCCGAGTTCGGCTCCCGGCTCACCGGCTCCTCCGACCTCTACCAGGACGACGGCCGCCGCCCCATCGCCTCCATCAACTTCGTGACCTGCCACGACGGTTTCACCCTGCGCGACCTCGTCTCCTACAACGACAAGCACAACGAGGCCAACGGCGAGGACAACCGCGACGGCGAGTCCTTCAACCGCTCCTGGAACTGCGGCGTCGAGGGCCCCGGCACCGACCCGGCCGTCGAGGAGCTCAGAGCCCGCCAGCAGCGCAACCTCATCGCCACCCTGATGCTCTCCCAAGGCGTGCCGATGCTCTCCCACGGCGACGAACTCGGCCGCACCCAGCAGGGCAACAACAACGCCTACTGCCAGGACAACGAACTCACCTGGGTGCACTGGCCGGACGGCGACGGGCCCGAGGCGCGGCTGCTGGAGTTCACCCAGGGGATGATCTGGCTGCGCCGCGACCACCCGGTGTTCCGGCGGCGGCGCTTCTTCCACGGGCGGCCGGTCCCCGGGCGCCCCGGGCCGGGGACGCTCGCCGCCGGCGGCCGCCCCTCCGGCGGTCACGCCTCCGGCCGTCACCCCTCGGGCGGTCACCTCTCGGGCAGTCACCTCTCGGGCGGCTACGACTCCGGCGGCTACGACGACCTCACCGACATCGCCTGGTTCACCCCCGGCGGGGAGGAGATGACCAAGCGCAACTGGGGCGCCAGCTACGCCAAGTCGCTGACCGTCTTCCTCAACGGCTACGCCATCTCCGAGCCGGACCGGCGCGGCGGGCGGATCGTCGACGACTCCTTCCTGCTGATGTTCAACGCGCACTTCGAGCCGCTGGAGTTCACCCTGCCCGCCGACCACGGGCAGGAATGGCAGGTCGTGGTCGACACCGCGCAGGCCCGGCTGCCCGCCCCGGGCGCGGGCGCGCGGGTCAAGGCCGGGGACGCGCTGTGGCTCACCGACCGCTCGCTGATGGTGCTCCAGCGGCCGGCCTGACACCCTGCGCTCACCTGTTCGGACCAGCAGCGGGTCTTGGCGGCGGGCTCCCCCGGGTACTCATGGACCTATGACCTCCGCCGCCGAGCCCGCACCGCCCCGCCCGGCCGCCACCTCCCCCTCATCCGCCACCGCTACCGCCACGGCCCCCACGGCCAGCTACCGCCTCCAGCTGCAACCCGGCTTCACCCTCCACGACGCCGCCGCCGCCGTCCCCTACCTCGCCGCCCTCGGCGTCTCCCACCTGCACCTGTCCCCGCTGCTGGAGGCCGCCCCCGGCTCCACCCACGGCTACGACACCGTCGACCACGGCCGGGTCAGCGAGCAGCTCGGCGGCGAGGCCGCCCTGCGCGCACTGGCCGCCGCCGCCCACCGGCACGGCCTGCGGCTGCTCGTCGACGTGGTGCCCAACCACATGGCGGTGCCCGTCCCCGAGCGGCTCAACCAGCCGCTGTGGCAGGTGCTGCGCGACGGCCCCGACTCGCCGTACGCGCGCTGGTTCGACATCGACTGGGCGGCCCAGCCGGGCCCCGTCGACGCCCCCGCGCGCGGCCGGGTGCTGCTGCCGCTGCTCGGCGACCGGCTCGGCGCCGTGCTGGACCAGCTGGTGGTGGACGGCGAGGTGCTGCGCTACCACGACCACGAGCTGCCGCTGCGGCCCGGCACCTCGGGGCTGCCGCTCGACGAGCTGCTCGCCCGCCAGTGGTACCGGCTCGCCTGGTGGCGGCTGGCCCGCACCGAACTGAACTACCGGCGCTTCTTCACCGTCAACGAGCTGATCGCCGTCCGGGTCGAGGAGCCCGAGGTGTTCGCCGCCACCCACGCCACCCTGCTGCGGCTGCACGCCGACGGCATCGTCGACGGCTTCCGGATCGACCACCCCGACGGGCTCGCCGACCCGCGCGGCTACCTGCGCCGCCTCGCCGGCGCCACCGGCGGGGCGTACACCGTCGTCGAGAAGATCCTCACCGGCGGCGAGCGGCTACCCGCGGACTGGCCGGTCGCCGGGACGACCGGCTACGACGCGCTGCGCCGCATCGACGGCGTGCTCACCGACCACGCGGGCGCCTGCCGGCTGGCCGGGGCGTACGCGGCGTTCCTGACCGGCTCCGCGCCGGACGGCGAACCCTGCGCCGACCCCCACCCGGCGGTCGCCGCCGCCCGGCGCGGGCGGGCCGACATGACCGCGCCGCACGGCGAGCTGGCCGCCGAGGTCGACCGGCTGGTGCGGATCGCGCTGCGGATCGGCGCCGCCGAGCCCGCGTACGCCGACCACGCGCCCTGGCGGCTGCGCGCGGCGCTGCGGCGGCTGTTCACCGGCTACCCGGCGTACCGGCCGTACGCCCGGCCCGGGGAGCCGGTGCCGCCGGCCTCCGCCGAGCAGCTGCGCGCGGCGCTGGACGGCTCGGCCGACCCGACGGACCGGCTGGTCGCCGCCCTGGCCCTCGGGGAGCTGGGGAGCGGGCCGCAGAAGGACGAGTTCTGCGAGCGCTTCGCGCAGACCGCCGCCGCCGTCGCCGCCAAGGGCGTCGAGGACACCGCCTTCTACCGGTGGAACGCGCTGCCCGGCCTCAACGAGGTCGGCGGCGAGCCCGGCCGGCCGGGGCTGCCTCCGGCCCGGTTCCACGACTGGTGCCGCTACCTGGAGCGCGCCTGGCCGCACAGCATGACCGTGCTGTCCACCCACGACACCAAGCGCAGCGCCGACGCCCGCGCCCGGCTCGCCGTGCTCGCCGAGCAGCCCGAGGCCTGGGCCGCCGAGGCCGCCGCCTGGTCCACCGCCGCCGGGCCCGGCCCAGGCGCCGGCCCCGACGGCGAAGGCGGCCACGACCCCGGCCACGGCCCCGACCCCGGTGCCCGCGACGGCGACTGGCTGCTCTGGCACACCCTCGTCGCCGCCTGGCCGATCGACCCCGACCGGCTCGTCGCCGCCCTCCTCAAGGCCGCCCGCGAGGCCAAACTGCACACCTCCTGGACCACCCCCGACGCCCGCTTCGAGCAGGCGCTCACCGCGCGCGCCCGCGCCGTCCACACCAACCCCGGACTGCTGCCCCGGATCGAGGGCCTGGTGCACGCCCTCGCCCCGTACGCCCGCGCCAACACCCTCGCCGCCGCGCTGCTGCACCTCACCGTCCCGGGCGTGCCCGACCTCTACCAGGGCAGCGAGGAGCCGCTGTACACCCTCGTCGACCCGGACAACCGGGGCGTGGTGGACCTCGGCGCGCTCGCCGTCCGGCTCACCGACGCGGCCGCCCCGCGCCCCGGCGACCTCGCCCGCGAGAAGCTGCACCTCACCAGGGCGGCGCTGCACCTGCGGCGCGACCGCCCGCTCGGGCCCTACCGGCCGCTGACCGCCGCCGGCCCCGCCGCCGACCACCTGCTGGCCTTCGCCCGCGGCGCCGACGTGGTCACCGCCGTCACCCGGCTCCCGTACGGGCTGGAACGCGCCGGCGGCTGGCGCGGCACCGTCCTGGAGCTGCCCGACGGCGGGCCCTGGACGGACCTGCTGACGCTGCGGACCCACCCGGCGGGCCCGGTGCCCGTCGCGCGGCTGCTGGCGGACCGGCCGGTGGCGCTGCTGACGAGGAGGAGCTGAGCGTGCGGATCTACGAGGTGTGGGCGCCCCTGGCCACCGACCGGGTCGAGGTCGAGGTCGACGGCTCCGCCCATCCGCTGGCCCGGTGCCCGGACCGCCCGGGCTGGTGGACCGGCCGCGCTCCGGCCGGCGACTACGCCTTCCGCCTCGACGGCGGGCCGCCGCTGCCCGACCCGCGCTCCTCCTGGCAGCCGCACGGCCCCGACGGCCCCAGCCGCCCGGTCGACCACGCCGCGTTCCGCTGGTCGCAGACCGGCTGGCGCGGCCGCGCGCTGCCCGGCGCCGTGCTGTACGAGCTGCACATCGGCACCTTCACCCCCCGCGGCACCTTCGACGCCGCCGCCGAGCACCTCGACCACCTGGTCGAGTTGGGCGTCGACTTCGTCGAACTGATGCCGGTCTGCCCGTTCCCCGGCCGGCACGGCTGGGGCTACGACGGGGTCTCGCCGTGGGCCGTGCACGAGCCGTACGGCGGGCCCGAAGGGCTGAAGCGCTTCGTCGACGCCGCCCACCGCAAGGGCCTCGGCGTGGTGCTGGACGTCGTCCACAACCACCTCGGCCCCTCCGGCAACCACCTTCCCGCGTACGGCCCGTACTTCGCCGACCGGCACCACACGCCGTGGGGGGCGGCGGTCAACCTGGACGCCCCCGGCTCCGACGAGGTGCGCCGCTACCTGATCGGCAGCGCGCTCGGCTGGCTGCGCGACTACCGGATCGACGGCCTGCGGCTGGACGCCGTGCACGCCCTCGCGGACGACCGGGCCGTCCACTTCCTGGAGGAACTGTCCCACCAGGTCGAGAAGTTGGCCGTCGCGACCAACCGCCCGCTGTTCCTGATCGCCGAATCCGACCTCAACACCCCGCACACCACCGCCCCGCGCGCGGCCGGCGGCCAGGGCCTCACCGCGCAGTGGAGCGACGACTTCCACCACGCCCTGCACTGCGCGCTCACCGGCGAATCCCAGGGCTACTACGGCGACTTCGCCCGCCACCCGCTCGCCGCCCTCGCCAAGACGCTCACCCGCGGCTTCTTCCACGACGGCACCTGGTCCGGCTTCCGCGGCCGCGGCCACGGCCGCCCCTTCCCGCCGGACGGCGGACACCGGCTGCTCGGCTACCTCCAGACCCACGACCAGATCGGCAACCGGGCCCTCGGGGACCGCATCTCCACCTGCCTCACCACCGGCCGGCTCGCCTGCGGCGCCGCGCTGGTGCTCACCTCGCCGTTCACCCCGATGCTGTTCATGGGCGAGGAGTGGGGCGCGGCCACCCCCTGGCAGTACTTCACCGACCACACCGACCCGCAGCTCGCCGAGGCCGTCCGGCAGGGCAGGCGCCGGGAGTTCACCGACCACGGCTGGGCCGCCGAGTCCGTCCCCGACCCGCAGGAGCCCGCCACCGTCCTGCGCTCCGTCCTCGACTGGACCGAGCCCCGACGCGCCCCGCACGCCGAACTCCTCACCTGGCACCGGACGTTGATCCGGCTGCGCCGCGACCGGCCGGAGCTGTCCGACCCCGGCCTCGGCGCGGTACGGGTGGCGTACGACGAGGCGGCGCGCTGGCTGGTGGTGCACCGGGGACCGTACCGGATCGCCGTCAACCTCGGCCCCACCGAGGCCGCCCTGCCACTGGACGGGACCGGGCGCGAACTGGTCGCGGCCTTCGGGGCGGCGGCGCTGGACGGGACGGCGGTACGGCTGGGGGCGGACGCGGTGGCGATCGTCGCGGTGGCGGTCGGCGCGGTGGCGGTCGGCGCGGTCTGACCCACCACGCGCGTCACCAGAGGAAGGTGGCGATCCGCTCCCGCAGCGAGGCCGCGTCCAAGCCGTAGGCGCTCAGGTGCTCCGGGATCGAGCCGTAGTGCCGGTGCTCCTCGCGCGGCACGCCCAGGCCCAGCACCCGGTGCGGGCGGTCGGTCAGGGCGGCGTGCGCCTCGTTCGCCGAGGTGCCCGCCAGGTACGGCTCCACCAGCACCACGTCCGCCCGCTCCCCCACCGCCGCCCGCAGCCCGGCCGCGTCGAAGGGGCGCACCGTCGCCGCGTACAGCACGGTGGCGTCCAGGCCCTCGGTGGCCGCGAGCACCGCGTCCAGCATCGGCCCGACCGCGAGGACCACGCCGCGCGAGCCCTGCCGCACGGTGGTGAACCGGCCCGCCTCGACCGGCAGGGCCTGCGCGTTCTGGTGCGCCGAGAGGCGGACGTAGACGTTGCGGTCGCCGTCCGCGACGGCGTGGCGCAGCAGCTGCTCGGCCTCGTCCGGGTGGCCCGGCACATGGACCGTCCAGTCCGGCAGGGTGTCCAGCAGGGCGACGTCGCCCGGGGACATGTGGGTGCGGCCGCCGGCCGGCCAGTCGTAGGAGCCGGCCGCGCTCACCAGGACGGCGCCGACGCCCTGGTGGACGAGGTCCAACTTGACCTGCTCAAAAGGCCGTTCGATCAGGAAGCTGGCGAAGGTGTGGGCGATCGGACGCATCCCGGTCAGCGCCAGGCCGCCGGCCGCGCCGATCAGCAGCTGCTCGCGGATGCCGACGTTGACCACCCGGTCCGGGTGGCGCTGCTGGGCCGGGGCGAAGGCGGCCGCAGTGATGTCGGCGAGCACCACGGCCAGCCGGGGGTCCTCGTCCAGCAGGCGGCTGGTGACGTCGATGAAGCGGTCGCGCATGGTGTCCATCGGTGAAGTGCCTTTCGGTTCGTGCTGGTTGGCGCGTGCGTGGGGGTTCTCGGGCGCAGGGTTCCCGGGCTCAGGAGTCCTTGGGCTCGACCCGGGCGACCACCACGTGCGGGCGGCCCGGGTGTTCGGCGGTGTAGGCGCGGTACAGCGCCTCGTGGTCGCGGCCGTCCACCGTCGCGGTGGACCATCCCTCGGCCGCGAACCGGGCCGCGATGCCGCCGTGCCAGCCGTGCGTGGCCGAGGAGTTGTCGATCACCACCACGTGCAGCCGCTCCAGTCCGTACGCACCGGCGAAGGCCACCGCCTCGTGGTTGGAGCCCTCGTCGAACTCGGCGTCGCCGACCAGCACCCACACCGCCGGGTCGGTCAGGCCCTGCGCCCGCAGCCCGAGCGCCGTGCCGACGCCCAGCGGCAGGCCGTGCCCGAGCGAGCCGGAGGCGATCTCCACCCCGGGGACGAGCATCCGGTCCGGGTGGTGGCCGAGCGGAGAGTCGTAACCGCCGAAGCTCGGCAGCACCCCGGGGTCGATGAAGCCCTTGGCCGCGAGCACCGCGTAGTACGCCATCGGGCCGTGGCCCTTGGAGAGCAGGAAGCGGTCCCGGTCCTGCGCCCCGGCCCGCTCCGGACTCACCCGCAGGACCCGGTCGTACAGCACCCAGAGCGCGTCCAGGGTGGAGGTGGCGGCCGGGCCGTGCTTCTCGTCGCCGGTCATCAGGCCCATCAGCGCCGACAGGTCCTCGAAACGGGTGGTTTCCGCGAGGTCCGCGGTTGCGTTCGTCGTCATGACCACGATGGTGCAACTTAAAGTCGACTTGAGGTCAAGCGGCTAGAGTGGGTGCCCATGACCGCGACCCCGGACCACGGCCGAGCACCCGGCCCGCACCGCGACGACCTGCTCACCATCGGCCAACTCGGCCACCGCAGCGGCCTCGCCGCCTCCGCCCTGCGCTACTACGAGAGCCTCGGCCTCATCCACGCCACCCGCACCGCCGGCGGCCAGCGCCGCTACCCCCGCGGCACGCTGCGCCGGATCGCCTTCGTCCGCGCCGCCCAGCGCGTCGGACTCTCCCTCGACGAGGCCCGCGTCGCCCTCGACCGGCTCCCCGAGCGCCCCGCCCCCAGCGGCGCCGAGTGGGACCGGGTCGCCGAA
Source organism: Kitasatospora sp. NPDC056731 (assembly GCF_040687675.1). Taxonomy (NCBI): domain Bacteria; kingdom Bacillati; phylum Actinomycetota; class Actinomycetes; order Kitasatosporales; family Streptomycetaceae; genus Kitasatospora; species Kitasatospora sp. NPDC056731. The sequence goes on along the minus strand of NZ_JBFBNR010000004.1, from coordinate 184,165 downwards.
TCCTGGCAGAGCCGCATCGACGAGCAGATCGCCGAGCTCCAGCGCCTCAAGGCCAAGCTGACCGGCTGCATCGGCTGCGGCTGCCTCTCCCTCTCCCGCTGCTCCCTCTACAACGCCGCCGACCGCGCCGCCGACACCGGCCCCGGCGCCCGCTACCTCCTCACCCGCGACCCGGCCGGCGGCCCGGAACCCCTCTCCCCCGCCGCCACCGACGCCTGCGGACCCCACTGAACCGCTCCGGCGCGGGGCGCTTCCCTCATCCCGGCCCACCTCGGCGGGAGTTGAAGCCCTCCGCGCGGACGCTGGACGCCCTCGCGGAGGAGTGGTTCGGGATCGCCTAGGTTCGGTCAGAAAGCGGCCGGGGGTCGGTGCGCAGCAGGCTGTAGCGGACCACGTCACGCCACTGGCCGTCCCGGAAGCCCATGCTGCGCTGGACGCCCTCACGGACGAAGCCGCACTTCTCCAGCGCGCGCTGCTCGGCGAGGTTGGTGTCCTCGGTGTCCGCCTCCAGCCGCATCACCACGGTGTGGGCGAACAGGTAGTCCACCAGCAGTTGTTGGGCCCGCGTGCCGATGCCCCGGCCGCGCGCCTCCGGGCGGATCATGATGCCGAGGTTCCAGTACGGCGCCAGGTCCGGCCGGCCGACCTGGCGCCAGGCGACGAACCCGGCGAACTCGCCCCCGGACAGCACCGCGAGCATCGACTGCTCGGGCGCCAGCAGGCCGCTCTCCGCCCAGAGGCGCCGGGTCCGCCCGGGGTCGCGCCACCCGAACCACTGGAACGGGCCCGACGCCCGAGGGTCGTTCAGCAGTGCTTCGAGCGGGGCGAGGTCGGCTTCGCCGATCGGTCTGAGGGACACCGGTGCATCGTTCATGCAGGGCCCAACGGTCCATGACCTGGCCCGGGTTCCCCGCGGCGCGCGCCTTCAGACGGTGATCGTCCGGGCGAGCCGGAAGCCGACGTCGTCGATCCGCAGGGTGGGGTGGCTGCGGCGGCGGACGGAGGCGCGGCAGCTCCAGTGCTCGTCGAACCAGCCGCCGCCGCGCAGCACGCGGTAGTCGCCGTACACCTCGGCGTCGTACACGTCCCAGCACCACTCCCACACGTTGCCGAGCAGGTCGTACAGGCCGAAGCCGTTGGGGCGCAGGCCGCCCACCGGGTGCGGGCGCTCGTCCGAGTTGCCGCGGTGCCACGCGATCTCGTCGAGCGGGCCGTAGCGGGGGCCGTCCGTTCCGGCGCGGCAGGCGTGCTCCCACTCGGCCTCGGTGGGCAGCCGGTAGCCGTCGGCGGCGCGGTCCCAGGTGACGGACTCGCCGTCGAGCCGGTAGGCCGGCGCCAGCCCGTCCCGCCGGGACAGGTCGTTGCAGTAGCGGACGGCGTCGTACCAGGAGACGCTGTCGGCGGGGAGCCGGTCGCCGGCCCCGGCGCCGTACTGCTCGCGGGTGACCGGACAGGGCGCCAGCTCGTAGGGGGCGAGCTCGACGGTCCAGCTCCGCTGCGTACGGCGGTCCGACAGCGTGACGCGGCCGGGCGGGACGGCGATCAGGTCGGTTCGGGTGCTCGCATCCATGGGCCGCGATCCTAGCCCGTGGGATGATCAATGTCCTTTCCGCTCTTCACACCTGACGATCAGGAGTAACACCGCCATGAGTTCCGTCCCGCCGGACCCTTCGACTCTCCACCCGGTGGCCGGGCAGCCGCGCGTGGTGCTCCTCAAGCCGTTGGTGACGTCCCCGCTGATCGACGTCGGCGACTACTCCTACTACGACGACCCGGACGACGCGACCGCGTTCGAGACGCGCAACGTGCTCTACCACTACGGCCCGGAGCGGCTGGTCATCGGGAGGTTCTGCGCGCTGGGCACGGGGGTCCGGTTCATCATGAACGGGGCGAACCACCGCATGGACGGCCCCTCGACCTTCCCGTTCCCCATCATGGGCGGAAGCTGGGCCGAGCACTTCGACCTGATCACCGGCCTCGCCGGCCGGGGGGACACGGTGGTTGGCAACGACGTCTGGATCGGCTACGGCGCCATGGTGATGCCCGGCGTGCGCATCGGCCACGGCGCGATCATCGCCTCCGGCGCCGTCGTCGTCGACGACGTCCCCGACTACGGGATCGTCGGCGGCAACCCGGCCAAGCTCATCCGCACCCGCTACGCCGAGGCGGACATCGCCCGCCTGCTCGCCCTCGCCTGGTGGGACTGGCCGACCGAGCACCTCACCCGGCACCTGCGCACCGTCATGTCCGGCACCGTCGACGACCTCGAAGCGGCCGCGCCGGGACGGTGACGCCCTGGCGCCCGCCGCGCGCCGGACCGAGGATGGTGTCCGTCCGTACGAAGGCCGGCGAAAGGTGACGACGATGGCAGGTACGAAGGTCAGCACGGTCGTGGAGGCTCCGGCCGAGCAGGTGTGGGAGCTGCTGGGGGACTTCCACAACCTCGGCGGCTGGCACCCGGGGCTGCCGGCCAGCAGCCTCGGCAACGAGCTGACGGGCAACGCGATCGGGTCGGTCCGGGTGTTCGAGATCGACGGCGCGGCGCTGCGCGAGACGCTGCTCGCCTACGACGAGGAGGCCCGCAGCTACACCTACAGCTTCCCCGAGGGGGCATTCGAGCTGTACGGCTACCGGGCGACGCTGCGGGTCACCCCGGTCACCGCGCTCGACGCCAGCTTCGTGGAGTGGGGCGCCACGTACGACGTCGAGGCCGAGCACCGCAAGGACTCCGCCGACCGCCTCCGCGGGGTGTTCACGGCCGGCCTGACGGCGCTGCGCGAGCGGTTCGCCGGCTGACGGCGGCGGGCCGTCCGGGACATCAGCGCCCCACCACCACGTAGAACGCGACCAGCGACCAGCCCAACAGCGACAGCACCCCCACCGTCCACCCGAGGACGGCCGCCGTCTGGCCGTACTCGGGGCCGCGGGCGCGCTGGAACGCGGCCACCAGCGCGGGGATCGCGGCGACCGGCAGGAACAGGAAGGCCGCCAGCATGAGCCACGCGCCGAACCCGATCACGAACCAGATGCCCACGAACAGCAGCGGCACCGAGGCGACCGCCACCACCGCGCCCGCCGCCGCACAGGCGATCCGGAACGGGCCCCGCTCCCGGTAGCAGACCGGCACGGCGGCGGCCACGGTGCTGACCAGCGCGATCACGTGCAGGAACAAGAACGAGCCGCCCAGGCCGAACGCCACCGCCGCGAGCACCAGCGGGAGCAGGCACACCGCGGCCGCCAGCCCCGCCAGCACCCTCGCACTCCCCGGCACCACGGCCACGGCTCCCCCTTGCGCCCACTTATTTGAACGCGTTCAAAGCTAGCACGCACCACGCCGGGAGGAGCGACAGGGCCGGCCCGTCGCGCGACGGCTCACCATTCGCCCCCAAGGGGCGTCCAGCCGAGACGCAGGTGGTGGAGGGAGTCGGGGAGAACGACAGGGAGGTCGAGCGGGCCCGCACTGGTGAGGTAGCCGGCGACGAAGCGGTCGGCGGACGGGCCGGTGAGGTAGCGCTCGAACCAGAGCCACTGGGAACGGCTCATGGGCTGGAACTGGAGGGAACGCCAGAGGGCGTCGAGCGCCTTGGGGAGGAGGGCGTAGATCGTCGGCGGCATCAGACCGCCGGTGATCTCGGCGGTGACCAGGCGGTCCTCGTTCACGCCACACGCTCCACGGGGGCGGAGGAGGCGGCGGCGGAACCGATCTCCGACCACACGATCTTCCCGATGGGCACGCGCGGGCAGCAACCCCAGCGCTCGGACAGGAGCTTGACGAGGAGAAGGCCCCGCCCGGACTCGTCATCGGCGGACGCAGGGCGAAGGAGCGGCGCGCGGTCACGGCGCGCGTCGTGCACCTCGATGCGCAGCCGGGAGGGGCCGAGGGAGAGGGAGAGCCACAGCCGGTTGCCGATCGGAGTGCCATGCACGACGGCATTGGTGACGAGCTCGGAGACCACCAACAGGCCGGAGTCCGCGAAGAGTTCACCGGCGGGGGTCGAGTCGAGGAGCCGCAAGAGCGCCTGCCGGGCCTTCGCCGGCGACCGCCGACTGCGCAGCAGCCAGCAGCTGGACACGAACTCGGGGGGATTGTCAGGCGATTCGAACATGGCGAAGCCACCTTCGGGAGCGAGTGGAGAAGATCCAAGGCAGAGCTGCCGACTCGGCGGGCTTCCGCGACCAGCGCAGCACCCAGCACGAGGCGCCGGAATGCGCGCCCACCGACCTACACAGGCGTTCACAGTCAGCTAGCACTCCGTTACTCAAAGCATGCTGCATGCCACATCGGAAGCGCAAGGCAAGTCGAGCAAATATGAAAACTTTCACTTCGAGTGGCAAGGCGTCACCCTTAGACTCCCCGAAGGTGGTGGCGAAGCATCACATACGCCATGCACACTGGTTCTTGGAAGCTTTGAAGGGGTCACATAGATGGCGGTCGCAGTACCAGCCGTGCGATACCGGCGCATCGCAGCCGAGCTCAGGCGACTTCGCGAGCTCAAGAACCTGTCGGCCGAAGAGGTGGCGGCCCAGGTCGACGGCGTCAACCTGGTGAAGCTCAGCAGATACGAGAACGCCCGCGTCCAGCTCAAGCCGGACGTCGTCCGCGCGCTGCTCGACTTCTACGAGTGCGACGAGGAGCTCAAAGAGGTCCTCGTCGAGATCCTTCGAGACAAGCGGCGTCCCGGCTGGATCGCGGGCTACGAGCAGTTGAACCCGCTCTACACGGATCTGATCCGCCTCGAAGAAACCGCAGTGGGTAACAAGTCATATCAGTCTGCCTACATCCCTGGCCTGCTCCAGACGCGCCAGTACGCTCACGCCATCATCTCCAGCGGCGTCATAGAGAAGCCCAGCGTCGAAGAGCGAGTCGAAGTCCGGATCAACAGGCAGTCCGTCCTGACTCGATCCGAGAACCCGCTGAAGCTATGGGCCGTGATCCACGAGTCGGCCCTGACCATGAGTGCCGCCCCAGGCGTGATGGCTGACCAGCTGGACAAGCTGCTGCAGTTCAGCCGGCTCCCCAACATCAGGATCCAGGTCATGCCGGCCATGGCTCCGCCGCACCCCGGTATGACCGGGCCGTTCGCACTCCTGGAGTTTCGGCAACGCGATCTCGACCTGGTTCTGCTCAGCGGAATGCTCAGCAGCGACTGGGTTGAGGACCCGGACCAAGTCGATGTCTATCGAGCGGCGTTCGACGAAATCATGGCAACCGCCTTGGCCCTCGACGAGTCGCGTAGCCTCATCACACAGAAGAGAGACATGCTCAAGTGACCCACTTCCCTGTCGCCTCCGCACTCCCCGTGCAGTGGAGGAAGGCAAGCGCCAGCAATCCGAACGACGACTGCGTCGAAGTCTCCGACGGCATCACCGGCATCGTCCCGGTCCGCGACAGCAAGGACCCGCACGGCCCGGCCCTCAGCTTCAGCCCCGAGGCCTGGCAGGCCTTCATCGCCGCCGTCCAGGCGGGCGAGCTCCCGGTAGCTCGCTAGCCTCAACTGTCCTGGGCGGCCCCATGCCGAGCACGGGGCCGCCCCCGGATTGACGTCCACACCCGGTCCACGACACCGTTCCGAGTGCATCGACTCGCGCCCCCAGGCTCCTTCCAGCGGCCTGCCAGCCTCTCATCGACTTCTCATCCGGCACCCCTAGCCTCCGCCAGATGAACGTCTCCCTGCTCGGCGGCTGGTTCCCCTGGGCCGTCCAGGCCGTGGCCCTCGCCCTGTTCCTGGCCGCGCTCGGCTGGCGGGACCGGGCCTGGCGGCTGAAGTGGGGCCCGGTCGCCCTCGGGACGGCGCTGCTGCTCACCGCCCTCGCCGCCGTCGGCGTGCTCACGCTCGCCGGGATCACCGACCCGATCCCGTTCGGGGTGTGGCTGTGGGGCGGGGTCGCGGTCGCGGCGGTCAGCGCGCTCGGGTTCGGCTGGCGCGGCGCCCGCTGGTGGCGCCGGGCGCTCGCGCCGCCGGCCGCGCTGCTCGCCCTGTTCTGCGCCGCCAACAGCGTGAACATCGCCACCGGCTACTACCCGACCCTCGACGACGCGATCGGCGAACTGAGCGGGCAGCCGCTGCCGGAGCAGATCACGCTCGCCGAACTCGGCTCCCTGCACGGGAAGACGAAGACCGGCCGCATCGTCCAGGTGGACATCCCGAGCACGGCCAGCGGGTTCACCCACCGCCAGGAGCTCGTCTACCTGCCGCCCGCGTGGTTCCGCAGCCAGAACCGGCCGAAGCTGCCGGCGCTGGAGCTGATCGGCGGCGAGTTCGCCGCGCCCGACAACTGGATCCGCTCCGGCAACGCCGTGAAGACCGCGGACGACTTCGCCGCCAAGCACAACGGCTTCGCGCCGATCCTCGTCTTCGTCGACGCGACCGGCGGCTTCCGGGTCGACACCGAGTGCGTCGACGGCCCGCACGGCAACTCCGAGAGCCACCTGCTCAAGGACGTCCCGCCGTTCGTCCAGAAGACCTTCAACGCCGCCACCGACCCGCACAAGTGGGGCGTGGCCGGCTGGTCCATGGGCGGCACCTGCGCCGTCGACCTCACCGTCGAACACCCCAACGTCTTCACCCACTTCGGCGACTTCTCCGGCGACAAGGGCCCCTCCACCGGCGACAAGGACCACACCGTCCAGGAGCTGTACGGCGGCGACGCGGCCGCCTGGGCCGCCCACGACCCGCTGACCGTCCTCGCCCACCACCCCAAGTACCAGGGCGTCTCCGGCTACTTCGGGCAGGGCGACGAGGAGCACGGCCAGATCGAGTCCGCCAGGGCCCTCAACGACGCCGCCCGGAAGGACGGCATCCGCACCACCACCGCCGTCGGCTCCGGCAAGCACACCTGGCAGACCGGCGCCGCCACCTTCGCCCAGGCCCTCCCCTGGCTCGCCCAGCAGCTCGGCGTCCCCGGCACCCACGCCTGATCCGCCACCGGTCCGGGGGCATGCCGCGCCGGGCCGGTCGCCCGAAGGGAGGGCAGCGGATCCGGTCAGGGGAAAGCCTTGGCATTCAGCCGTCCGCCGCGACCGGCCGCGGGCCCGCACGGGCGGGTCGGCCGGGGCTGCTGCCGACCGGCAGACCCCCGCCCGGCAGGGGGAATCCGCGACCGCGCGCCGTCCCGCCGACCGGTCTGGCGCCGAGGGCCCGCCATACCTTCCGACACGCCCGCACACACGTTCACCACCAACGCCCCCGCAGCGGCCGGGGAAGGCGGCCTACCCGCCGGTATCCCGCTTTGCTCCCGGCGGCCCGGTGGCATAAGTTTCGACCGCCGTCGACGCAGCCGACCCCGACCGCCCCTCGGAACAGAGGAGCGCAGCGGGCCGGCGGCCGGGCGGCAGAACGTACGGGGGAAGGGAACAGCCATGCCGAGTGCCCGCATCCGCGAGGCGACCGGGCAACGGGAACGGGCGGACGGCGCCGCGCACACACGGCCCGGGACCACCGCGGGCCCGGCCCCGGGCCGCTCGGGCCGCTGACCCGGCGCCACGCCCCGACCACCACCACAGAACCACCACAGACGGCCCCGCGCACCGCCGAGGCGGCGCCCGGGGCGGACGGCAGGTCGGCCCGTCCGGCACAGGGGACCGGACGGACCGACCGCCGCACCAGCACGAAAACCAAAGGACCAGAGGGTCAGAGGCCGAGGCTGCTGAGCGCGGTGGTCCAGTCGGTCACGATGGCGCTGCGGGCGTCGTCGAGGCCGACCGTGCCCTTGCAGACCGCGTTCTTCAGCTTGGTCTCGACGCCGTCCTTGCCGGTCGCGGTCTGGCTGCCGTAGCGGGGCTCGGGCCAGAGGTTGCGCGGGTCGCGCGGGGCGCCGCCGAGCTCCAGCGGGACGAAGTGGTCCTCCTCGTAGTCGGACAGGTTGGTGTCCGCGTAGCCGTACTGCGCGATCTGCTGCGCCTTCAGCGCGTTGGTGTAGCTGGTCGGCGGGCGGACGGTGGAGGTCCAGCCGGAGACGCAGATGGTCTGGCCGATGGTGGCCTGGGTGACGTCCGGGTTGTAGGCGCCCGGTGTGCAGGACGGGTCGGGCAGCGGCAGGTAGGCCTGCGAACAACTCGCCACGAGCGGACGGATCTTGACGGGTGAGCCCTTCGCGGGGGCGGCCTGCGCGGTGCCGGCCGCGAGCCCGGCGGCGGCGAGGACGGCCGCCGCGGCGACGACGGTGAGACGCTGACGGAGCATCATGTGGGGAGATCTCCTAGGCCTTGCCCGGCCTCTCGCCGGACGACTGTGCCCATGACAGCACCACCCATGCGGCCACCGTCAGTCCCAGGACGTGAACGACCGGTGATCGCACCTCCACAAACACCGCGGGCGCCCGGCGCGATCCGGGGCGCGGGCTCACGGCGTGCCCGACAGCAGCCGCGCCAGCAGCGCGGCCGGCCCCTCCGGCAGGCTGCCGTGCACCAGTTCGGTGCGGTGCACCAGCCGCGGGGCGGCGATCGGCACGGACGCGACGCCGGGCGCCCCGGCGAGGACGGACGCCGGGAGCAGGCTGAGCCCGTGCCCGGTGGCGACCAGGGCGAGCAGCCCGTGCACGTCGGTGCCCCGGTAGCGGGTGGCGGGGCGGAAGCCGTCGACGCCGGCGGCGGCGCGCAGCCGGGCGGCGGTCGGGGTGAGGTCAGGGGCGTCGAGCCAGCGAGCGGCCGAGAGGTCGGCGAGCGCGACGCCGGTGCGGCCCGCGAGGGGGTGGCCGGCCGGGAGGGCGACGGCGACGGGCTGCTCGTCGACGGCGACGGTGGTGAGCGGGCCGACGTCGGGCAGCGGCAGCGGGTCGCTGGGGGCGGCGAGGCCGTCGATCAGGGCGAGGTCGACCTCGCCGGTGGCGACCTGAGCGGGCAGCGCGTCCTGGGCGAGGACCCGGACGACGAGGTCGGCCGCCGGGTGGGCCCGGCGCACCTCGCCGAGTGCGCGCCCCAGGGTCGCTCCGACTGCCAGCGGGGTGGCACCGAGCACCAGCCGGGCACTCGGGGCGCCGGCCAGGCGTGCGACGTCGGCGCGCGCTGCCTCCAATCGGACCAGCAGGGGCGCCGCGTGCTCCAGCAGCCGTAGGCCGGCCTCGGTCGGACCGACCGGGCGGCGGCTGAGCAGGCCGGTCCCGAGGTCGGCCTCCAGGGCGGCGATCTGCTGGGAGACCGCGGACTGGGTGTAGCCGAGTTCCCGCGCGGCCTCGGAGAAGGAGCCGAGGCGGGTGACGGTGACGAAGGTGCGCAGCTGCTGCGGATCCACGACAGTCATCAACTCTTCTGATCGAGGGGTAAGAAATCATCGTTGGTGCTGATCTCGGGTGCGGGGTCAGGATAGTCCCATGACCTACCTCACCCCGCGGATCGCCCTGGTCGGCGACCGCTCCCCCGCCATCCGCTCGCACGCCCGCATCCCCGGCCTGCTCGACGCCCTCGCCGAGCGCGAGCAGCTCGTCCTGGACGCCTACTGGATCCCCACCGAGGACGCCGGGGCGCCCGGCGCCCTGGACGGTTTCGACGCGATCTGGCTGCTCCCCGGCAGCCCCTACCGCAGCGAGGCGGGCGCGCTGGCCGCCGTCCGGACCGCCCGCGAGCGCGGCATCCCCTTCCTCGGCACCTGCGCCGGGTTCCAGCACGCGGTGCTGGAGTACGCCCGCAACGTCTGCGGCCTCGGCGGGGCCGTCCACGGCGAGGAGCACCCGGAGCGGGACGAGCAGGTGATCGTGCCGCTGGCCTGCTCCCTGGTCGGCCACGAGGGGGCGGTCGCGATCACCCCCGGCACGCTCGCCGAGCGCGTCCTCGGCACCACCCGCACCCTGGAGCGCTACCACTGCGCGTACGGCCTCAACGCCGACTACCTGGACCGACTGCGCGCGCACGGGCTGCGGTTCAGCGGCGCGGACGGCGCGGGCGAGGTGCGCGTCCTGGAACTGCCGGACCACCCGTTCTTCCTCGCCTCGCTGTTCCAGCCGGAGCTGTCCGGCGACGGCACCCGGGCGCACGCCATGATCCGCGCGCTGGCCGGCGCCGCCGTCGCCCACGCGGCGGGCTCGCCGACTGCTGCCGACCGAACCGCCACCACGCCGACCGCCACCGTCCCGGGCACCGACCCGAGCACCACCACTCTGGAGGCCACCGCATGACCGCCACCGAGATCGCCGGAGTCCGGATCCCCGACAGCCGCCTCGCCACCGAGGCCACCGAGCTGGTCCGGGACGCCACCACCGAGCTGCTGTACCACCACTCCCGCCGGGTCTACCTGTTCGGCGCCCTCCAGGGCCGCCGCCGGGGGCTCGACTTCGATCCCGAACTGCTGTACCTGGCCGCGATGTTCCACGATCTCGGCCTGGGCCCCGAGCACCACGCCTCCGGTCGGCGCTTCGAGGTGGACGGCGCCGAGGCCGCCGCCGCTTTCCTGCGCGGGCACGGGGTGGACGAGCGGCGGGTGCGCCTGGTGTGGGAGGCGATCGCCCTGCACACCACGCCCGGCATCCCGGAGTTCCTGGAGCCGGAGATCGCGCTGACCACCGCCGGGGTGGAGCTGGACGTGCTCGGCATCGGGTACGCGGATCTCGCCGCCGCCGACCGGGACGCGGTGGTCGCCGCCCATCCGCGCCCGGACTTCAAGCGCGGCATCCTGCGCGCCTTCCACGACGGCGTCGCGCCCAAGCCGGAGACCGCCTTCGGCAACGTCAAGGCGGACGTCCTCGCCCACTTCGACCCGGACTTCGAGCGGACCGACTTCGCCTCCGTGATCGAGAACTCCGCCTGGCCGGAGTGACCCCGCCCGGCCCAACGCCCAACCCCCACCCCCACTCCCCCCCCACAGGGCACGTCACATCGGCAGCGAGCGCAACCGCACCGGCCCCTCCGGCCACCCGGCGCCCTCCGCCAGCGGCGCCCACATGGTGCGCAGCGGCATCACCGCCAACCGCCCCTCGGGCTGCTCCACCGTCACCTCCTCCGCGACCTCGCGGAATGCGAGCCCCCGGTAGAACGAGGCCAGCGGCGGGCGGCAGAACAGCAGCGCGTGGCGGTGGCCGAGGGTGCGGGCGTGGCCGAGGGCGGCCCGGACCAAGGCCTGCGCGAGGCCGGCGCCGCGCTGGTCGGGGGCGACGGCGACGCCGCCGACGCCGACCGCCGTGAGGTCGGTGCCGCCGACGGTGAGCGGGAGCGGCAGCAGCCCGGTGTGCGCGACGAGCCGGCCGTCGGCGGCCCGGACGCCGAAGTGGATGTCCTTGGGGAGCCAGGTCAGTCCGGTGTAGGCGACGCCGTACGGGTCGTCGCCGGGGCCGAGGATCTCGTCCTGGTCGGCGCGGGTGTACTGCGGCAGCCGGACGACGGTCGGCGGCTCGGGAGAGAAACGATCATCCATCCGACCATGATCCCTTCCGGGGAAGGCGAATTCCAGGCTGTTCCCGGCCACTGCGGCCCGCTCGCCACCCCGGGCCGGACGGGGTGTGCGAGCATGCCCCCATGCGCCAGCCCACCCAGCAGCGGCCCCGACTCCGGCGCCCCACCGGCCGGTTGGACCCCACCCGTCACCAGCACCACCCGTCCACCGACCAGCCCGACGCCACCCACCAGCCCGACGCCGCCCACCACACCGACGCCACCCACCAGCCCCACCCCGCCGACCAGTTGGACTCCGCCCTCGCCGCGGTGCCGCTGCCGGGCCCGCCGCTGCGCCTGCCCGGCCCGGTCGTCGCACTCGGGCCGACCGCCCTGGTGCTGCTGGTGCTCGTCCCGCTCGCCGCGGGCGACCCCGACATCGGGCCGACCACCTCGGCGCCGGTCAACGCGAGCCTGGTGGCGGCCGGCGCGCTCGCCCTCGCCGTCCGCCGTCGCTACCCGGCGGCCGTCGCCGCCGTCACCCTGCTGGGCGGCCAACTCCCGCTCGCCGTCGCCCTCTACGGGCTGGCCACGCGGCGCGGCGCCACCCGGGTGCTGGCCGTCCTGGCCGTGCTGGCCGGGGTGCGCCTGCTCGTCCCCATGGACCTCGGGGACGTCAGCAGCCTCTCCGCCCTCGCCAACCTGGCCGAGGACCCACTGGTCTTCGGCGCCGTCCCGCTCGCGCTCGGCCTCACCGCCCATCAGCGCGCCCGCGCCGTCGCCGCGCTCGCCGAACGCAACCGGCTGCTGGAGGCGGCCCGCCGGTACGCCGAGGAGCGCGCCGCCGCCGCCGAACGCGCCCGGCTCGCCCGGGAGATGCACGACGTCGTCTCCAACCGCGTCTCCCTCATCACCCTGCACGCCGGCGCCTGCCAGGTCGCGGCCGCCGACGACCCGACCGCCGTCCGGGAGACCCTCGGCCTGATCCGCGCCCTCGGCCTCCAGGCCCTCACCGAGCTGCGCGGCCTGCTCGGTGTCCTCACCCCGGCCTCCGACCAGGGCCCCTCACTGCACGGGCTGCCCGCCCTGGTCGAGGAGTCCCGCCAGGCCGGACTCGCCGTCGACCTCACCCTCACCGGCCCCGCCGAAGGACTGCCCACCCCCGGACCGGCCGTGCAGTACGCCACCTACCGGATCGTCCAGGAAGCCCTGACCAACGCCCACAAGCACGCCCCGGCCGCCGAGGTCGCCGTCACCGTCGAGGTCCACCCGGACGGGCTGCGCCTGGACATCGTCAACTCCCCCGCCACGGCGGCCGACCCGGACGGGCCTCAACTGCCCTCCGGCGGCCACGGCCTGGACGGCATGCGCACCCGCGCCGACGACCTCGGCGGCACGCTGCAGGCCGGCCCCACCACCGAGGGCGGCTTCGCCGTCCGGGCCCGCCTGCCGCTGACCGCCGCCTGAACCTCAGGCAGCGGCGACGCGCTTCACCAGCTCCGCCCACACCTCGTCGACCCGGGGCGCGAGCGCCTCCAGCGGCCCGCCGTTGTCGATCACCACGTCGGCGATCGCCAGCCGGTCCGCCCGCGAGGCCTGCGCGGCCATCCGGGCCCGGGCCTCCTCCTCGGCCATCCCGCGCAGCCGCACCAGCCGCTCCACCCGCACGTCGTCGGCCGCGTCGACCACCACGACCAGGTCGTACAGCGGGGCGAGGCCGTTCTCCGCGAGCAGCGGCACGTCGTGCACCACCACCGCGTCGGGCGCGGCCGCGGCCTCCAGTTCGGCGGACCGGGCGCGCACCAGCGGGTGGACGATCGCGTTCAGCGCCTGGAGCCGCGCCGGGTCGGCGAAGACGATCGCGCCGAGGGCCGGGCGGTCGAGCGCGCCGTCCTCGCGCAGCACCTGCGGCCCGAACTCGGCGGCCACGGCTGCCAGACCGTCCGTCCCGGGCGCGACCACCTCGCGGGCGATCACGTCGGAGTCCACGATCACCGCGCCGTGGGCGGCGAGGAGCCGGGACACCTCGCTCTTGCCGGCGCCGATGCCACCCGTCAGTCCGATCTTCAGCATGGCGTCAGGCTACCGGCGCCCGGACCGCCGACGCCATGGACCGGCCACCCGACCCCGCCCCCCGGCGCCGTCAGCCGAGCTCCAGGCTCTCGCCCTCCCCCAGCACGGTCAGCTCCGCGCCGGTGCCCGGCCCGTCGGGCCCGAGCAGCCGGGTGGCGATCATGTGCCCGATCGGGCTGAGCGTCGCCTCGTGCACCGGCACCGCCACGCGCGGGGCCGCCTCCCGGACGTAGTCGACGACCTCACCGGCCTTGCTCCACGGCGCCGCGAGCGGCAGCAGCAGGGTGTCCACCGAGTGCGGCGGCACGGTGAAGGCGTCGCCGGGGTGGAACAGCCGGCCGTCGAAGAGGAAGCCGATGTTCTTCACCTGCGGGATGTCCCGGTGGATGACCGCGTGCCATTCGCCGTGCACGCTCACCCCGACCCCGCCGACCTCGAAGGCGTCGCCCTCGCCGACCACGGCGACGCGCTGCGCCACGCCGTCCAGTTGGGCGGCCACCGCGCTGTTGGTCCACACCCGCAGGGCCGGGTCGGCCTCCAGGGCGGCGCGCAGCCGGGCCTCCTCGAAGTGGTCCATGTGCTCGTGGGTGATCAGGACGGCGTCGGCCCCGGTCAGCGCGGCGGGGTCGGTGAACGCCCCGGGGTCGACGACGACGGTCGTCCCGTCGTGCTCCAGGCGTACGCAGGCGTGTCCGAACTTGGTGATCCTCATGCGGCCGACCATACAGCAGGACTGCACAGTTTTGCTGTGGAGATTCCCGGTAGGCTTCTCCCATGAACAGTCCGGCTCCCGAAACCCTCGAACTCGCCGCCGAGCTGCGCGCCGCCATCGGCGACCTGGTCCGCTCCCTGCGCCCGGGCGACGAGCTGCCGCAGAACCAGGCCGGTGTCCTCGGCCTCCTCGTCCGCGACGAACGCGCCTGCACCGTCGCCGAACTCGCCGAGCACCAGCGCGTCCGCCACCAGTCGATGGCCCGCACCGTCGCCTTGCTGATTGAGGCCGGGCTCGTCACCCAACAGCCCCACCCCACCGACGGCCGGAAACTGCTGGTCACCGCGACCGGAGCGGGCCGCGCCGCCCTGCTGGAGCAGCGCGCCCGCCGGGAGCAGCGGATCGCCACCGCCATCGAGGCCCGCCTCACCCCCGAGGAGCGGCTGGCCCTGAGGGCGGGCGTCGACCTACTGCGCCGACTGCGCTGAACCCACCAGGTCCCTGGCCTCCGGCCGCGGGGCCGGGACGGCCGTCGCGCCGAGGGCCGCCTCGCCCACGGCCACCTCGCCGACAGCCGCCTCGCCGACGGTCGGCAGTTCGACGTGCTCGCTCAGCCCGAAGCGCCGGTGCAGGCGCCGCAGCGGGGCGGGCGCCCACCAGTTGAACTCGCCGAACAGGCTCATCGCGGCGGGCACCAGCAGGCAGCGCACCAGGGTGGCGTCCACCGCGACGGCGACGGCCAGCGCGATGCCCATCTGCTTGACCATGAGCATGTCCCCGAGGGCGAACCCGGCGAACACGATCACCATCAGCAGCGCCGCCGAGGTGATGATCCGGCCACTGCGCTGGACCCCGAGCTCCACCGCCCGGGTGCAGCTGTGCCCCTTGTCCCGCAGTTCCTTGATCCGGGCGAGCAGGAACACCTCGTAGTCCATGGACAGCCCGAACGCGAAGGCGAAGACCAGCACCGGGATGAAGGTCTCCAGCCCGCCGGTGGGGCTGAAGCCGAGCAGCCCGCTGAAGTACCCCTCCTGGAACACCAGGGTGAGCGCGCCGAGCGAGGCGCCCAGCGACAGCAGGTTCATCAGCAGCGCCTTGACCGGCATGACCACCGAGCCGGTCATCAGGAAGAGCAGCACCAGCGTGCCGACCGCGACCAGTCCGAGCGCCCAGGGGCCCCGCGACATCAGCTCGTCCTTGAAGTCGACGACCGAGGCCGCGCCGCCGGTGACGTAGGTCTTCAGCCCGCCGCGGTCGGCCCGCAGTTCCTGGACGACCTGCTTGGCCTGGTGGCCCTGCGGGTCGCCGTGGACGAGCACGTCGACGGTGGACACCGAGTCGCTCACCGGGTTCACCGCCCGCACCCCGGCGACCCCGGGCAGCTTGGCGACGACGTCGTCCGCGTACGCCTGAGCGACGGGCGCGCCGCCCTCGACGACGACGGTGATCGGCGCGGCCGCGGCCTGCGGGAAGCGCTGGTCGACGGCGTCGGCGACCTGCCGCCCGGCCGAGGAGGCGGGCAGCACGGCGGCGCCGGAGTTGCGCATGTCGGCGTGCAGGAAGGGCGCGCCGGCGGCCATCAGCAGGGCGACGCAGGCGAGCGCGACCGGCACCGCCCGCTTGCCGACCCGGCGGACGGTCCGGCTGAAGAAGCCCTCGTCGGGGACGGGCGCGGCGGGCGCCTTGATCCGGGAGCCGGCGAAGCCGAGCAGCGCGGGGATCAGGGTCAGCGCGGCGGCGACCGCGATCACGACCACGCTCACCCCGGCGGCGGCGACCGCGCCGAGCACCGGGCTGGTGAAGACGAACAGGCCGGAGAGCGCGACGGCGACGGTGAGGCCGGAGAAGGCTACGGTGCGCCCGGCGGTCGCGGCGGTGCGTTCGACGGCGGCGGCGATGCCCGCGCCGTGCCCGCGTTCCTCCCGGAAGCGGTTCACCATGAGCAGCGCGTAGTCGATCGAGAGTCCGAGCCCGAGCACGGTGGCGATCGGCAGCACGCTGGTGTCGATGTCCATGATCCGGCTGAAACCGAACATGGCCAGCAGGGCGCCGCCCACCGAGGCGACCGCGCCGATCACCGGCAGGCTGGCCGCGGCGAGGCCGCCGAAGACCAGCACCATGACGACCAGGGTGAGCGGCAGGGTCACCATCTCGCCGAAGCGGGTGTCCTGTTCGGTCTGCTTCTTGACCTCGTCCTGGAGCACCAGGTCCCCGCCGACGGTGACGTGGGCACCGGCCTCGCCGTTCAGGGCGGCGAGGCGCTGGGTGACGGCGTCGGTCTGGGCGGAGGTGCTGGTGTCGGCCATCCGTACGGTGACCAGGCTCGCGGTGCCGTCGGCGGAGCGCAGTGCGGCGGGTGCCGGGCCGGTGCCGTAGGCGTCGAGCGCGGAGGAGACGCCGGGGAGGGCGGTGAGGTCGGCGGTGGCCTTGGTGACGGCGGCCCGTACGGCCGGGTCGTCGACCGGTTTCCCGTCCACGACGGCGGTGACGGTGCCGCGGGCCGGGTCGGTCGCGGCGACCACCGCGCTGCCCCGGTCGGCTTCGGCAGTGGCGGAGGAGGCGCCGGCCACCGTTCCTTCGAAGACCCGGCCGCCGATCAGGACGCCCACGACCAGGACGACGGCCCAGAGGCCGAGCACCCAGCGGCGGTGGCGGAAGCAGAACCGGCCGAGGGCGGCGAGCCGCCCGGGGACCGCGGGGTCGCCGGCAGCGGTGGGAGCGTTGCGCATGAAGGAGGCCTTTCGGGCAGCTCCCCTCAATGTAGGTGCAACCCGGTGTTCGACCTATAGACGGACAATGAGCCACATCTCACATAATTACTTCACATAAACCACAAATAAGTGAAGGCGAAAAACGAAAGAACGTGAAGCAAAAGGCCCCGGCCAAAGGCGGAAAACGAAATGGGCCCCACCCGGATTTCTCCGGGTGGGGCCCACCGTTCAGCTATGCGCCAGGTACTGGCAGCGGGTCAGAGCTTCAGCTCTGGCCGCCCGCCAGCTTCTCGCGCAGGGCCGCCAGGGCCTCGTCCGAGGCGAGAGCGCCGGAGCCCTCGTCGCTGCTGGACGAGTAGGAGCCACCGGCAGCGGCGGCGACAGCGTCGCCACCCTCGGCAGCGGCCTCGGCGTCGGCCTCACGGCTCTTGATGACCTGGGCCTGGTGCTGCTCGAAGCGGGACTGCGCCTCGGCGTACTGGCGCTCCCACTCCTCACGCTGCTTCTCGAAGCCGGCCAGCCAGTCGTTCGCCTCGGGGTCGAAGCCCTCCGGGTAGATGTAGTTGCCCTGGTCGTCGTACGAGGCAGCCATGCCGTACAGGGTCGGGTCGAACTCGACCTCGGCCGGGTTGGCACCCAGCGCCTCGTTGGCCTGCTTGAGCGACAGGCTGATGCGACGACGCTCGAGGTCGATGTCGATGACCTTGACGAAGATCTCGTCGCCGACCTGGACGACCTGCTCCGGGATCTCCACGTGGCGCTCGGCCAGCTCGGAGATGTGGACCAGACCCTCGATGCCCTCGTCCACGCGGACGAACGCACCGAACGGAACCAGCTTGGTGACCTTACCCGGAACGACCTGGCCGATCTGGTGGGTACGGGCGAACTGCTGCCACGGGTCCTCCTGGGTCGCCTTCAGCGACAGGGAGACGCGCTCGCGGTCCATGTCAACGTCGAGAACCTCGACGGTGACCTCCTGGCCGACCTCGACAACCTCGGACGGGTGGTCGATGTGCTTCCAGGACAGCTCGGAGACGTGCACCAGGCCGTCGACGCCACCCAGGTCCACGAAGGCACCGAAGTTGACGATCGAGGAGACGACGCCGGAGCGCACCTGGCCCTTCTGGAGGGTGGTGAGGAAGGTCTGGCGGACCTCGCTCTGGGTCTGCTCCAGCCAGGCACGGCGGGACAGGACCACGTTGTTGCGGTTCTTGTCCAGCTCGATGATCTTGGCCTCGAGCTCCTTGCCCACGTAGGGCTGGAGGTCGCGGACGCGGCGCATCTCGACGAGCG
The DNA here is from genome assembly GCF_040687675.1 of Kitasatospora sp. NPDC056731. Lineage (NCBI taxonomy): Bacteria > Bacillati > Actinomycetota > Actinomycetes > Kitasatosporales > Streptomycetaceae > Kitasatospora > Kitasatospora sp. NPDC056731. The sequence continues at coordinate 166,077 of NZ_JBFBNR010000004.1, read as the reverse complement.
AGGCCGGCAGGAAGCCACGGAGGCCGATGTCGAGGATGAGACCACCCTTGACAACCTCGATGACGGTACCGGTGACGATGCCGTCCTCTTCCTTGATCTTCTCGATCGTGCCCCAGGCACGCTCGTACTGAGCGCGCTTCTTGGACAGGATGAGACGACCCTCCTTGTCCTCCTTCTGGAGAACAAGGGCCTCGATGTTGTCACCGACGGCGACGACCTCGTGCGGGTCGACGTCGTGCTTGATCGAGAGCTCGCGGGACGGGATGACGCCCTCGGTCTTGTAACCGATGTCGAGGAGGACCTCGTCACGGTCGACCTTCACGATGACGCCCTCGACGATGTCGCCATCGTTGAAGTACTTGATGGTCTCGTCGATGGCGGCGAGGAACGCCTCGGCGTCGCCGATGTCGTTGACCGCGACCTGCGGGGTGGTGCTGAGGGAGGAGTCGGTGGGGCTCGTCATTAGGAAAAGGGCTCCGGTACGGACATGAAAGTCGTAGGTAATGCCACGCGGAGGGCCCGTTATCGCTCCCACCGAAAGCCGGACAGCCAAGAACACGGCGCACCGGCATTCCCGCACAGCGAGAAATCCGGCGTCCGTCTTGCGACCGTGGGGTCTTCGACAGATGCGAGCGCGACCTGCTCCGTCTGAGGCGCGCAGGCCCGCAGCGCAACTTGTAGCATACGGGGACGGCCAGGCACGGTCAACGCCAAGAGCGGCAAGACGGTGGAGCCCGGTATGGATCAGGCCATATCCTCCGATTGCGCACCTTGCGGTGGCGCCCGAAGGGGGCCCTTCCCCGGATGCCACCACCAGGATCGGGTCCTTGACGGGCTCGGTCTCGGCAGCGGCGCTTCCGCACTCCACACCCTACGCGATGGGCATTATCACCGTGGCCACCACCCCCCAGTCCGACCTGCATGATCTTGACGGCGACGGCGACGACGCGGTACGGCGCGCGGCCGGCACCGGGGAGAGCAGCCTGGCCAGCCGGCACTGGTGGGACCGCAACGCCGACGAGTACCAGGACGAGCACGGGGAGTTCCTCGGCGACGACCGCTTCACCTGGTGCCCCGAAGGCCTCGACGAGGCCGACGCCCACCTGCTCGGCGAGGTCGCGGACAAGGACGTGCTGGAGATCGGCGCCGGCGCCGCCCAGTGCTCGCGCTGGCTGGCCGGCCGCGGCGCCCGCCCCGTCGCCCTGGACATCTCCCACCGCCAACTCCAGCACTCCCGCCGGATCGACCTCGGCCGCGGCGCCACCCCCGTCGCCGTCGTCCAGGCCGACGCCGCCGTCCTGCCCTTCGCCGACGCCTCCTTCGACCTCGCCTGCTCCGCCTACGGCGCCGTCCCGTTCAGCGCCGACACCTCCGCCCTGATGCGCGAGGTGCACCGGGTGCTGCGCCCCGGCGGCCGCTGGGTGTTCTCCGTCACCCACCCGATCCGCTGGGCCTTCCCCGACGAGCCCGGCGTCGAGGGCCTCACCGCCGCCTCCTCCTACTTCGACCGCACCCCCTACGTCGAGGAGGACGAGCAGGGGCGCGCCAGCTACGTCGAACACCACCGCACCATCGGCGACCGGGTCCGCGAACTCGTCGGCGCCGGCTTCCGGTTGACCGACCTGGTCGAGCCCGAGTGGCCGGCCGGCCTGGAGCAGGAGTGGGGCGGCTGGTCCCCGCTGCGCGGGCGGCTGATCCCCGGCACCGCGATCTTCGTCGCCGAACGGGGCTGACGCCTTGCCGAACCCCGCCTTGCCGAATGGGGCTGACGCCTTGCCGAACCCCGGCTCGCTGAACCCCGCCTGGCGCGAACTGCCCGTCCGCAGCGCCCTGCCCGCCCTGCACGACGCGCTGGACGGGCCCGGCACCGCCGTCCTCGCCGCCCCGCCCGGCACCGGCAAGACGACCCTGGTGCCGCTCGCGCTCGCCGGGCTGCTCGATCCCGGGCGTCCGACGCTCCGCGTGCTGGTCGCCGAACCGCGCCGGCTCGCCGTCCGGGCCGCCGCCCGGCGGATGGCCTGGCTGCTCGGCGAGGCGGTCGGCGGGCGGGTCGGCTACACCGTGCGCGGGGACCGTCGCGTCGGCCCGGAGACGGTGGTCGAGGTGGTCACCACCGGCGTGCTGCTGCAACGGCTCCAGCGCGACCAGGAGTTGCCCGGCGTCGACGTGGTCGTCCTCGACGAGTGCCACGAACGGCACCTGGACGCCGACACCGCGCTCGCCTTCCTCCTCGACGTCCGGGCGGCACTGCGGCCCGAACTGCGGCTGGTCTGCGCCTCGGCCACCTCCGACACCGAGGCCTGGGCCGAACTCCTCGGCGGCGCGCCGGTGGTGGAGGCGCACGGAATCTCCCACCCGGTCGAGACGGTGTGGGCGCCGCCGCCGCGCGCCGTCCGGCCCGCCCACGGCACCCGGGTCGACGCGGCGCTGCTCGACCACGTCGCCGCCACCGTCCGGCGGGCCCTCGCCGAACAGGAGGGCGACGTGCTCTGCTTCCTGCCCGGCGTCGGCGAGATCGCCCGCGTCGCCGGACAGCTGTCCACCGTGGCGGCGGACGTCCTGCAACTCCACGGCCGCGCCCCGCAGGCCGTCCAGGACGCCGCCCTCACCCCCTCGGACGGCCGCCGCGTCGTGCTCGCCACCGCCGTCGCCGAATCCTCGCTCACCGTGCCCGGCGTGCGGATCGTCGTCGACGCCGGGCTCGCCCGCGAACCGCGCACCGACCACGCCCGGGGCCTCGCCGGCCTGGTCACCGTCCGCGCCTCCCTCGCCGCCGCCCGCCAGCGCGCCGGCCGGGCCGGGCGCGAAGCCCCCGGCACCGTCTACCGCTGCTGGAACGAGGCCGAGGACGCCCTCGCCGCCCGCTTCCCCACCCCCGAGATCGCCCTCGCCGATCTCACCACGTTCGCTCTCCAGGCCGCCTGCTGGGGCGACCCGGACGCCACCGGCCTCGCCCTGCCCGACGCCCCGCCCGCCGGGGCGATGGCCGCCGCCCGGCAGACCCTCCAGGCCCTCGGCGCCGTCGACACCGACGGCCGGGCCACCCCGCGCGGCGTCCGCCTGGCCCGCACCGGGCTGCACCCCCGGCTGGGCCGCGCGCTCGTCGACGGGGCCCCTGCCGTCGGCGCCCGTCGAGCGGCCGAGGTGGTCGCGCTGCTCTCCGAGGAACCGCCGCGCGCCCTCGGCGACGACCTCGGCGCGGTCTGGCGGACGGTCCGCTCCGCCAGCGACCCCTACGCCGGACGCTGGCGCGAGGAAGTCCGCCGCCTCCTGCGCGCCGCCGGCTCCGAACCCGCCACTCAACTACCCGACACCACCGCCGCCGGCCTCGTCGTCGCCCTCGCCTTCCCCGAACGCATCGCCCGCGCCCGAGTCGAACGCCCCGCCCCCGGCGAGCGCAGCCCGTACCTGATGGCCTCCGGGACGGCCGCCGAACTCGCGCCCGGTACCGCCCTCGGCGCACTGCCGTGGCTCGCCATCGCAGCCGCCGACCGCCCGGCCGGCTCGCACTCCGCCCGCATCCTGCACGCTGCGGCACTGGACGAGGACACCGCCCGGCTCGCCGGTGCCTCGCTGCTCGAATCCCGCGAGGAAGTCCACTGGGACACCCGCCGCGACGAGGTCGTCTCCCGCCGGGTCGAGTCGCTGGGCGCGATCGAACTCGCCGAGAAGCCGCTCAACCGCCCCGACCGGGCCCTCGTCCGGACGGCCATCCTCGAAGGCCTGGCCCGCGAGGGCGTTTCCGCCCTCCTCACCTGGCCCTCCCCCGGCCTGCGCGAACGCCTCGCCTTCCTCTACTCCGCCATCGGCGCCCCCTGGCCGGACGTCTCCGACGCCGCGCTGCTGGAACGCGCCGAGGAGTGGCTGGAGCCCGAACTCTCCCGCGCCCGTCGCCGCGCCGACCTCGCCCGCATCGACACCACGACGGCGTTGCAGCGCCTGCTCCCCTGGGCCACCGGCGAGGCGGGCCGCCTGGACGAGCTGGCCCCCGAACGCATCACCGTGCCGTCCGGCTCGAAGATACGAGTCGACTACAGCACCGAACGCCCGGTGCTGGCCGTCAAGTTGCAGGAACTCTTCGGCTGGACGGCGACCCCCACTCTGGCCGCCGGCCGCGTCCCCCTCACCATCCACCTACTCTCCCCCGCCGGTCGCCCCGCCGCCGTCACCGGAGACCTCGCGTCCTTCTGGCACAACGGCTACCGCGCCGTCCGCGCAGAGCTGAGAGGCCGCTACCCCCGCCACCCCTGGCCCGAGGACCCGTCAACGGCAGAGCCCACCCGCCGCCTCAACCCGCGGAATTGACACTCCTCATCGGGGCCGCCGCTGTCACCCTTCGCGCCGATCGCCCGTCGGTCACCACGCTTCGACTCCGCCCTTCCAGTAGATGTCGGCGTGCCGATTCGACGCGTCGATCACGGTCCGGCGTAGCCGTCCGCCACCCGGTCGCCGGACTCCACCCAGTCCTGCACCGGGTCCGTCATGCGATGGAGCTTCTGCTGGGCCTGCGGGTCGCGGAGCACTGGCAGGCTGACCGACGGGACCGGCCCGTCCTGCCCGTCCGGCGCGGCATCGGCGGCGACGAGGGCGGAGGCGGTCACGGCGGACAGGGCCAGGGACAGCAAAAGACGGGAGCGGCGCATACGCGGTCCTTCGACGGGGCTGGCGGGCCGACACCCAGCGTAGGGACCGATCCACGTCTCTCGCCTGGTCAGAAGGCGCGTTTCGGGTGGCGGCAGGCGCACGCGGCAGGCGACGCGCCCCCGTCAATGAATCACCGCTCCGGGAAGTCACCGGCCTGAACGGAGGAGAGGAAGGACGTCCAGGCCGAGGCGGGGAAAACGAGGACCGACCCGTCCGGGTCCTTGGAGTCACGCACCGGGATGCCGGCTGGAAGAGATCCGAGGGCCACCTCGACGCACTCGCCCCCGTGATCCGCGCTGTAGCTGCTCTTCCGCCACCCGGTCACGCTGGGCTCGCTGCTCGTCATATCGATACCTCTCCATCGCGTCGGCGATCAGTGCACGAGAGTCGCCCACCGAGAGTACATCGCCACGCAGAAAGTCAAGATCACCACGATGCTCAACGACGATTGACGGCGCATCAGTGAAGTGTCCTCGATACAGGCTCTCCGAGTAGACCCACTCCTTCCCATCCGGCATCTGCAGTAGAAACACAGACGTAGCAGGAAGCCGCGTGCTCGGGAGATCGAACGGCGCCACCTGAATGCTGATGTTCGGCCGCTCACCCAGAGCGAGAAGATGCTCCATCTGCTTCCGCATCACACCGGGGCCGCCATAGACACTACGGATGGCGCTCTCGTGGAGAACCACGAGCAACATCGGCCCATCAGAGGCCAGGAATCGGTCCTGCCTGCTCAGCCGAGCCGCGACTCGCTCAGCCACCAGCTCCGGGTTGTCTCGGACACCTCCGCTCGAGAAGACCGCATACGCGTACTCCTCGCACTGCAACAGGCCGTTGATTCGGTAGTACTGAAACACGCGAATCGCCACAGCCTCCTCTTCCAGCTCCACATACTTCTGGAACCAGTCCGGGTGCTCGATGTCCGCGTGCCAGTCCACCCGCTCCCACAGTCGAACCAGCAGGCCCCCCATGGCAAGTGCGGCGTCAGCTCTCTGCACCGTATCCCGATCCATCGGCCTCTTGCCGCCCTCCCACCGAGTGATCACCGTCCGGTGGCAGTGCAAGAGCCTACCCAAGTCTTCCTGCGTGTAGCCGGCCTGCTCCCGTGCGAAACGGAGCGCTTCGCCGAACATCACCGCCGGGCTCGACGTGAGCCCGCTCTCCAGTCGCCGATGTGCCATCGCAATCCCCCTCAGGTGCCGCAGTTCCCCACACGCCGATTTGGTCGCCACCGTAACTCCAGCACCCCGATGATTGACACCTGAGAGCGATCTTTCGCGTGCACAGCGTCACATCGCGCTCCCTTCGCACGCCCCCCATCCGCCCCCTTGAGGTGCCCCGCCATGCTCAAAATCCGTACCGCTCCCCGCCCCCGCCCGTTCGCGGCCCGCCTGGACTCCCGCACCGAATCCACCCCCATCGCACGGCAGTTGCTGCGCGCCTACCTCGCCGCGCTCCCCACCGGCGACCGCTACTCCGACACCGCCGAACTCCTCCTCGGCGAACTCTTCGCCAACGCCGTCCAACACACCGCCGACGCCCCCACCGACCGCCTCATCGAAGTCCGCTTCGCCCTCACCGGCGACCACCGGCTCCGCCTCGAAGTCCACGACGCCGGCACCGGCCGCCCCTCCCTCCACACCCCCACACCCGACGACGAACACGGACGCGGCGTCCTCCTCGTCAACGAGCTGGCCGAGAAATGGGGCTGCTGCCCCCGCGCCGGAGGCGTCGGCAAATTCGTCTGGGCCCTCATCGCCCCCGCACCCACGCCCGCCACCCTCCTCACCGTCTGAACAGGTGCCCACCATGCGACTCCCCTTGACCGCCCGCCACCTGTTCGACACCGGCTCCACCCCCGCCGACACCTACGCCACCCTCGCCCGCCACACCCGCGAACCCCTCCGATCCGCCCGCGCCGTCTGCACCGCCCTCGGCATCCCCGCCGCCGAAACCCAACGCCGCCTCAACGACTGCTACGACGCCCTCCTCGCCACCCCCCGCCCCGGCACCGAGAACGACACCGGCGAACTCCTCGAAGCCCTCGGCGTCTTCGACATCCCCAAAACCCCCGACAACCGCGACCTCGCCATCATCAACCTCCTCACCACCGCCATCGACGCCCACGGCAACATCCGCGCCGGCCACCAACACGGCCTCACCCGCTGGTTCACCACCGGCAACCTCACCACCGCCTACCTCTCCCTCACCACCACCCAACCCCACCCCACCACCGGCAACCCCACCCACTACTGGACCACCCTCACCACCGCCGGCGAACTCCTCACCACCACCACCCCCGACCCCCGCATCAAACCCGCCCTCACCCACTGCCGCACCCAAGCCCAAGCCACCCGCCCCTGAGCGCAGGAAGTCGACCCACCCGACTTCCTGCGCACACCAAAAACACGAACCCCCGCCCGCAAGCGGCGCGTTAGACGCAATGCCACTGGCTTTGCGGCCTTCCACGGTCCTCTGGCCGCAGGTCGGCAGCTCGCAATCACCGTCAAGTCACTGACATTGCCCCTGAAGGAAAAGGTCCCCGCTGGTGGTGGGTCTTGGGCTCTCACCACTGGGCATGATCCATCCATGAAGCACGAACTCCTTGCGTGGGCACAGTCATTGGCCGAGAAGGAGCTCGCCGAGCCGCTCCGGCGCCGATGGCAGCACTCGCTCGGTGTTGCTCAGCGTGCTGCCGGCCTCGCACACGTACTCGGAGGCGATGCCGAGCTTCTGGTCTCGGCGGCGATCTTGCATGACGTTGGGTACGCGCCGCGGCTCGCAGCCACCGGGTTTCACCCGTTGGACGGTGCCAGGTTCCTTCGTGACGTTCATGGCGCGGACGACCGGCTGACGCGGTTGGTGGCGAACCACTCGTTCGCGTTGCTGGAGGCGGAGGAGCGCGGGCTTCGTGACGTGTTGGAGGCGGAGTTCCCACTGCTGGAGGACCGACGCCTGGTGGACGCACTGGTGTGCTGCGACATGACGACGACGCCCGACGGGGTGCGGACGACCGCCGAGGAGCGGGTGGCGGAGATCGTCAGCCGCTACGGGGCGGACAGCGTGGTGGGGCGGTTCATCCGTCGGGCGGCGCCGGAGGTCTTCGCGGCGGTGGCGCGAGTGGAGGCCGCGCCGGCTGCTCAGCCGAGGTAGGGGTAGGTGCCCGCGAGGTAGTCGCCGATCTGCTGGCGCATGCTGGGGTGGATGTCGTACTGGTCGAGGTCGGCGGGCTGGATCCAGCGGACGCCGTCGGCCTCGTCGTTGATCGTGGGCTCGCCGCCGACGGGGCGGCCGATGTAGGCGTTCTCGTACTGCTGGCGGATCTCGCCGTCGGTGTAGGCGACGATGTGGTGGGGGTTGGTGTAGACGCCCAGGAAGCCGGTCACCTCGGCGATGACGCCGGTCTCCTCCAGGCATTCGCGAACCGCGCACTGGGCGGCGGTCTCCCCGATGTCCTGCGCTCCGCCGGGCAGTGCCCACTGGCCGGTGTCGCGGCGGCGCTGCAACAGGATGGCACCGCTGTCGTCGACCACGAGCAGGTTGCTGGCGGGGATGAGGGTGTTGGCCTTGGGGGCGTCGGGGTCGTTGAGGTACTCAGTCCTGCCCATGCGGGGTGTTCCCCTCCGGTTCGGGTGTCCAGGGCTTTGCGCTGCCCCAGACGGCTTCGAAGCTCTGAGCGTAGTTGTCGAACCAGCCCGTGGAGTCGACTCTCCTGAGGTGGAGCAGGGGGTTGGCGCTCGCGGGCTGGCCCCACACGTGCGGGTTGAGCAGGAGGTCGCCGTCGTAGCGGAACAGCGAGTTGTAGAGCGTGGTGTCGTGGAGGCGCACTTCGCAGCCGGCCTTGGCAGGCAGGCTCCGGTAGTAGGTGAGCGAGGCGCGGATCTTCGCGGCGAGGGTGTCGCCGATACCCTCCTCGCGGCCCCGGACAGCGGCGGCCTTGCCCGTCGGGTCTCCGAAGCAGAGGCGCACGCGAACGCCGGCCGCGGCCCGCTCCGCGAGCATCCCAGCGACGTGAGGGTTGGTCTGGGCGAAGAACGTCCCGGAGAACACGAGTACGTCGATCTGCGTCTTGGCCTCCTGCAGCAGGGACAGCCACATCTCCCTGGGTACGCTCGCCCGGTTGGCGTAGGTGCCGACCAGCTCGATACCGACCGTCGGCGGTCGACCTGTCCTGGGCCGAGGCACGGGCCAGAGCAAGGCCTCCTCGACTCTCAAGTGCTGGGCGGCCGCGAAGCGGTGTCGCGGGTGCGGCACGCGCCCGCTCAGCCAACGGCCCACGGTCTTGGGGTCCACCTCGCACGCGGCGGCGAGCGACTCGGGGGAGACACCGCGCCGGGCGAGTACGGAGCGAAGTCGCTCGTTCACGGAGCCCATACAAGCTGAGGCGGGCGTGGGCTCGCAAGGACGTTGCGGGACGTTTTCAACGAGCTGACTGGTCGACAGGGTCCCTACGCTGGCGACATGCCGCTGATCATCCTCTGGGACATCGACCACACGCTCATCGAGAACGCGGGGGTGAGCAAGGAGATCTACGCCGCCGCCTTCACCTCCCTGGCGGGACATCCTCCGATGCAGGCGGCTCGGACCGGAGGCCGCACCGACCGTCTGATCATGCGCGAGATGTTCCTCCGCAACCACCGGCCGGAGCCCAACTGGACGACCGTCCAGGCAGCCCTTGAGGCTGCGGGAGCTGAGCGGCTGGGCGAACTGCGCCGACGCGGCAGGACTCTGCCGGGCGTCCGGGCAGCCCTCGCAGCGGCAGCAGACCAGCCCGGCTGGGTCTCCTCGGTGCTGACCGGCAACGTCGCGGCCAACGCGCGAGTGAAGCTCACGGCCTTCGATCTCGACGAGCTGCTGGATATGACCGTCGGGGCCTATGGGGCCGATGCGGTCCGGCGTCCGGAGCTGGTTGCCGTCGCCCGTGAACGCGTTCATCGACACCGTGGCCTGCCCGTCGATGTGCCGGTCGTCCTGGTGGGGGACACCCCTCGCGATGTGGAGGCGGCGCTCGCCTCGAACGCCGAGATCATCGCGGTGGCCACGGGAGTCGACAGCCAGGCCGACCTCGTTGCCGCCGGCGCGAGCACCGTGCTGCCGGACCTGTCGGACACCTCAGGTCTTCTGGGACTCCTGCGGTCGTTCGCGTCGCACTGAGGACGTCCCAGGACGTCCAAAAAACGTCCCGGTACGCGGTGCCGCAGTCCCGACAGTCTCCGCCACCATCAGGTCACCAGCCACGCAAGACGTCGCCGCGCGGAAGGCTGCACAACCCCCGCAGCGAGCCCCGCAGCGGGCCCCGCTGCGATCCGCAACCAGCACGAGGAGAGCCAGCATGGAGAACACCGGCACCTTCGACCCGGCGCAGGACGACGAGGTCGTGATCCTGGGCGACGCGGCCGCTCTGACGAACGGCAGCAACAGCAACAGCATCGAGGGCAAGCGTTCGCCCTACGACGCGGCCTGACAGCACGGCGGCGGCACCACGTCGGGGTGCCGCCGCATCACTCACAGGCTCGACACCTCGGAGGCGATCACATGGGCTGGTTCGGCGGCCATCTCACACGCCCCAGCACAGCGCACGTCCCCCTCGGTGCACGTCTGCTGTGGCGGAAGCCGCTCCTCTGGTCCATCGGCACCCCGGTGAGGCTGGTCAAGGGCCGCGGCGGGCGACGACTCGCCGTGTTCGGTCCCTGCGGGGCGGCCGACGCCGAACTGGCCCGGCTGGTGGACACGACCGATCTCTCAACGCTGGACACAGCAGCAACGGCGTGGCCCGGGGCCTACACCCTGGTTCTCGACGACGGGCACGGTGCCCAGCTGATCTGGTCCGACCCGATCGGCGCATGCCCCCTGTACTCCACCCGTATCAGCGGCGCGGCAGTCTGGGCTTCCAGCTCTCTGGCCCTCGCCCGCCTACGAGGAGCACGACCCGACACGACCTGGCTGGCCGCGCACCTCGTGGACCCGGCCGGGTGGACGCCGGGCCACTCGGCCTGGACGGATGTCGAGCAGATCCCACCGGGGCATCGGCTGCTCGCGCGGCCGGGCGTCGCTTCCGATGCCACCCCGTACTGGCGTAGGCCCGTACTGGCCTGGCACGAGGCTGTCCACCGTCTGCGCGAGGATCTGGCCGGGGCCGTGAGCTCGCGGATCAATGGCCAGGCGGTCTCCTCCGACCTGTCCGGCGGTCTGGACTCCAGCACGTTCGCGGCGCTCGCCGCCGGCCACGGCCCGGTCATCGCGGTCACCTACCACCCGAAGGGGACCGCCGCAGGCGGAGACATCGACCACGCTCGCACCGTCGCCAGGGCCTTCCCCTCCATCCGGCACGAGTTCATGGCGCTTGGCACCGAGCACCTTCCGTTCAGCGCCCTGGACACGCTGCCGCTGACCGACGAGCCCGCGCCCTCGGCCATCACCATCGCCCAACTCACCTACCAGATGCGCATGTTGGCAGGCCACCGGGCCAGAGTCCACCTGACGGGAGACGGCGGGGACACCCTGTTCATGCAGCCACCGGTACACCTGGCCGACCTCGCCCGATCCGGCCACCTCCTGCGAATGGCCCGCGATGCCCAGACATGGGCCCGCCTCTACCGCACCAGTCCCTGGCCTGCGCTCGAAGCCGCATGGACCAGCCCCCAGACCCTGGCCGGCTGCGCCAGCCGCCCTCCGTGGCTGACCGATCGCGCCGCGGCTCTCACAGCCGAAGCCACGCAGCCCTACCGCGATGTCCTCACCTTGGGCCACGCCGACACCCGCCTCCTGACCGAGGCCCGCTACGTCGCCCGGACGGCGGCAACCGAGAACCAGGTCGCCGCCGAGCACGGCATCGCCATGCACAGCCCGTTCACCGACCCCCGTGTGGTGGAGACCGTGCTGGCCGCCGACTCTGCCAGACGCTGGTCCGCCCGCCGGTACAAGCCGCTGCTGTCCGACGCGGTCACCGGGCTCCTTCCCCCGCAGGTCGTGGATCGGGGCGCCAAGGGAACCTTCGCCGTCGACCACCATCACGGTCTGCGGGCCAACGAGGCGCGCGTCCTGGACCTCGTGGACGGCCACCTCGCCAGCCTCGGCCTGATCCGCCCCGGCACGGTCCGATCCCTGCTGCGGCAGGCTCTCCTCGGCGTGGACATCCCCTGGGGAAGGATCGAGCCGTTGCTGGGAACCGAGCTCTGGCTGCGGGCCGCCGACACGGCCACGTCACAGGTCCGGTGGGAGGTGCACGCCGCGTGACACCGACACCCAGTGGGGACACCCGCACCGCCCTGACCAGCAGGGCCGGGATCATCGTCAACTACCGGACCGGTGCCACCGTCCTCCTGACGGGCGACGCCCTGTCGAGATGGCTCACCGCCGTCCAGAACAGCCCCGCGCCGCCCCCGGTCACCATCGCCGAGTCGGCCCCGTCCTGGGGCACCGACGAAAACACTGCCCGGCTCGACCACCTGCCTACCCCGCCCTGGGCCTGGCGGATCTCGGCAACAGCCTGCCTGCTGATCACCCTCGCCGTCCGCCACGCCGGCTCTCCCGCGTCGAAGTTCGGACGGATGGCCCGGCTGGCCGAGACAGGCCATCGACTACCCAGGGCTCGTACGGCGCACGCTCGCGCGGCGGTGCTCTCCATACGGTGGGCCGCACGCGCGATCCCCGCCCGGGTCGCTTGTCTCGAGGAGTCCACCGCAGCGTCCCTCCTGCTCGCCGTCGGCCGACGCGGCGGAGCCTGGCGGCACGGCATCGCCGCCGATCCCATCCGCCTGCATGCCTGGATCTGCGACGCTCAGGAGCAGCCCGTCGAAGAGCCTGAGCGCACCAAGCGCTACACCCCGATCAACGTGCCCAACCCCACTGGAACGAGGACCTGATGAGCACACCCCACATCCTGCTGACCGGCGAGCGCGTCAGCCTGGCCATGACCGACCGCGACCACCTGCCCGACTACCACCGCTGGGAGAACGACCCCGGCACGATCCTCGGCTACGGCACCCAGGTCGCCCAGTCCTGGGAGGTCCGTGCCGGCGGCTGGGAGGGCCAGGGCCGCAACCGCGACTACCCGCAGTTCGAGGTGATCACGGCCGACGACCACACCCCGGTCGGCCTCACGACGCTCTCCATCGACCCCGCCGTGCGCACCGCCGAGTTCGTCATCCTCATCGCGCCCGAGGCCCGCGGCAAGGGCCTCGCCACCGAGGCCACCGCCCTGACCCTTCGCTGGGCCTTCCAGTACTCCGCACTGAGGATGGTCTGGCTGAAGGTACTGGAGCCGAACGCGGCGGGCGTCGCGGCCTACCAGAAGGCAGGCTTCCAGCCCGCCGGACGCCTACGGCAGTCCGGCTACTGGCTCGGCCGTCCCTGCGACGAACTTCTGATGGATGCCACCGCCGACGACTTCCTGTTCGCCGGGGAACCTGCCTGACCGGGACTGAGCCGTGCTTACGGACCTTGCCGTACCGCACCGGGGCGTATCCGGGACCGCCGAGTCCGCCCGTGGCGGCCCCTGCCCACACCAGCAGCCACGGACGACGGCACCTGTTGGACCTACAGAGGCGGCCCGCTCAGAGCCGCATGAGCCCGGCTGTGGTCGGCCGGAATCCGCACTGACCGTAGAAGGACTCCAGGTGCGGTTTGTAGTCGACGTGCAGCCACTCGGCGCCGCGCGCCCTCGCCTCATCGGCAACCGCCCTCACCAGCCGGGTCCCGAGCCCCTGCCCGCGCTCATCCGGGTGCACGATGGTGTCCAGGACGAAGGCGTGCACACCGCCGTCGCCGACGACGTTGACGAATCCGACCAGCCGGTTCCCCCGGCGCGCCGCGATCCAAGCGAGACTGCGGGCCAGTATCGGCGCGAAGGAGGTCGGCTTGTGATCCGGCCACGACGCGCTGAACAGCTCGTTGAGTTCGGCATCCGTCAGCTCGGGACACACTGCCAACATCCCGTCATCGGCCCACGACGCATCACTGGTCACCATGCAGGGCAGCCTGCCATGCCTCCACGGCCGTGATCGCCGCTCCACTCCTCGCCCGGGACCTCGAAGGCGGTGACCCAGCGCGCGTGGTCGTCGGCAGCGACGGGCCGAGCTGGACGCAGGAAGTCGGCCCCGCCGACTTCCTGCGCCTGGGCCCTCGCGCCAAGGGCGAGCACCGGCGTCGGCCACCGCACCGCCTGCTGCACCGCCCGCCGCTTCGGCCCGCCGCGGCCGGCCGCCCAACCCTGTGATGTGATCGTTCTGTTGACGCACTACCAACAGGAGCTGACCATGTCCTCACCCCTGCCCAGCCCCGTCCGTCTGACCGTCGGCCGGCACACCTTCGACGGGCTGGCCGCCGGGCCCGCCGACGGGGAGCTCGTCCTGCTGCTGCACGGGTTCCCCGAGTTCGCCGACTGCTGGGGCGCCGAGCTGACCGCGCTGGCCGCGGCCGGCTACCGCGCGGTGGCGGTGGACCAGCGCGGCTACTCCCCCGACGCCCGCCCCGCGGACATCGCGGACTACTCCGTCGAGCTGCTGGTCGCGGACGCGCTGGGCTTCGCCGACGCCCTGGACGCGCCCCGCTTCCACCTGGTCGCCCACGACTGGGGCGGCCTCGTCGCCTGGGCGCTGGCCTCCACCCACCCGGAGCGGCTGCACAGCCTGACCGTGCTCTCCACCCCGCACCCCGAGGCGCTCTACGAGGCCCTCAACAACGACAGCGACCAGCGCGAACGCTCCCAGTACATCAGGGAGTTCCGCCTGCCGGAGCACGTGGCCGAGCAGGCCATGCTGGCCGACGACGCGGCCAGGCTGCGCGCGATCTACCAGGGCACGCTGCCGACGGACCAGGCCGAGTCCAACGTCCGACGGCTGACCGAGCCGGGCGTGCTGACGGCCGGGCTCAACTGGTACCGGGCGATCAACGAGGAACTCCGGGTGCCGGCCGGTGAGATCACCGTCCGCACGCTCTTCGTCTGGGGCACCGAGGACCGCGCCCTGGGCCGCGACGCCGCCGACCTGACGGCCAAGCACGTCCGCGCCCCGTACCGGTTCGTTGCGCTGGAGGGCGCCACCCACTGGCTGCCGGAGGCCGACGCCGAACGGATCGTGCCGCTGCTCCTGGAGCACCTCGCGGGCTGACCCGGAGGTGTTCCCCGGCGCGCCGCGCCACCGGCGCGCCGGCTTCGCCGCCCTCAGGCCGCCCTCAGCCCGGTCTCAGCCCGTCCTCGGTGTGTTCCGGGATCGCGCCCAGCTCTCCGCCTGCTCCGGGTCCCACAGGAAGCGGGCTCCGAAATCCTTCTCCTCGCCGGGTCCCGCCTCCGTCAACGCACGCACCAGCGCCGGACTGTAGACGGCATGGACCCGGAAGTTCACCAGGAACCGACTCTTGATCACGATCCGCACGTAGCGACGGCTGTTGCCCCGATGACGTCCGGCCACGATGACGCAGTCACCGCCGTCGCCCCAGGCCGGCGGCGCGATCCACACCTTCGCCCCCGGCGCGAAGTGCCGCAGCCCCTCGCGGACCTCCGACCCACCTTCGCCGTGACCGGTCTCCTGAGCGACATTGGCCACGAGGCACACGCCCAGCGGCTCCGCTCCGGTTGCATCCGTCATGGCAGCCATGATCGCCTGGCCGGGCGCAGCGGCGCGCGCCCTTTTCCCGGGGTCGCCCCTCCGGCCCTCCGCGCCGTCGGCCGACGGCGACCGGCTCCGCCCGCACGATCGCACCGGGCCAGGCCAGGCCGAAATCACGATGACTTCCGGCACCGCGCCGCCTATCGTCCGGCGGATGAACGACCAGGGCGCCGACCCCACCGACCCCACCGACGCGCCGGCCGTCGACGTCCGCTGCCGGAACGACCCGGCCACGCGGGTCAGGCTCACCGACCGCCACTTCCCCGACGAGCACGGCACCGGCTTCGCCGTGGAACTGCACGCCGAAGGCCTCCGGGCCCGGCTCGACTCGGTCATCGCCTGGGCCTGGGGCCCGGACCATCCGGCCGACTTCCTCGACGAGTTGGCCGCCGACTACCGGGGCTGGGAGGCGGAGCGCACCTGGCACACCCACCGCCTCGCCCTCCGGGCCGTCTTCCGCCCGGGGGGCCACGTCGGCCTCACCTGGGCCGTCCGCCCGCGGATCGGTCGGGACGCCTCCTGGGAGGCCTCGGTCACCACGTGGCTGGAGGCCGGGGAACAGCTGGCCGGTCTCGCCTCGGACGTCCGCCGGTTCCTCGCCCCCGGCGACCTGACGGAGTCCCGTCCGTCCGGAGGCACCGCTTGATCGACCGGGCCGGCTACGACCGGGACTCCTCCCCCCTCCTGTTCGCCACGGCCGCCGGACTGCTGCTCCACGTCCTGCTCGCCGAAGCCTTCGGCTCCTCCGCCCGACCGGCCGTCCGGTCCTGGGCCGCCACCGGCCGCATCACCGCGCCGCCGCCCAGCCTCCTGCACCAGAAGTCGGCCCCGCCGACTTCCTGCGCTCCCCCCGCCACCGGCCCGGCCGGAGCCGCTCTGCTCCCGCAACCGTTCGGGGTGCGGGCCGTGCCTGCCGATCGGCAGGGGCAGCCCGATGAACTTCCCCTGGGCATTCGTGAGTTGCCCACGCGTCACGACCAGTGTCCTGCCGGGTTCCACCCCCACGAAGAAGGCGATACCCACGCCTGATCACGACGCCACACGGGTCTAGAGGCGGCAGCTGATCTCCATTCCGTCCTCCACGGGGAACGTGACGCTCTGGTAGCCGTTGCGGGGGTCGCGGACGTAGTCGAGGTAGGGCGCGAGGGCCTCCAGGTCGACGTCGTCGGCGACGACGAGGGTGCCGGGCGCGAGGCGGGGTTCGAGGAGTCGCAGGACGGGCAGGCACAGGTCCTTCCAGCCGTCGAGGAGGACGAAGTCCGCGGAGCCGTCGACTGCGGCGAGAGTGTCGCGGGCGTCTCCTTCGAGGACGGTGATCAGGTCGTCCAGTCCCGTCTCGGCGAACGTCCGGCGGGCGGCCGCGGCCTTGGCGGCGCTCAGTTCCGTACTGATCACCCGGCCCGTCCCGTTGTCGCGCACCGCGGCGGCGAGATGGAGCGTGGAGATGCCGAAGGACGTGCCGAACTCGACGACGGTGGCGGGGCGGGTGGCCCGGATCAGGTTGTAGAGGAGGCGGCCGCCCTGGGCCGAGATCGGCATGTACACCTCGGCGTTGGCATCGGCCTGCTCCTGCGGGCCGAGGGGCGCGGAGCCCTGGGGCCACGCCGCCCGGATCCGCTTGCTGGTCTCCTCGTCCTGTTCGGCATGCCGGAACATCCGGTCGAGGGCGGTGGCGACGCGGGGGTCTTCGAGGGTGTTGGTGGGTGTCATGGGCCCAGACTAGACGCACCGTTGCGTTGCGTCTAGCGATTCTGGCCTACCCTGGCCCCAGGAGGCAGACATGGAACGAGGAAGTACGGCCGCCGCGGCGGCCGGGCCGCAACCGGCGGCACGCCATCACGGCAACCGGCACGGCCGCAGCGAACAGGCCCGGCAGGCAGTACTGGAGGCGGCCGACGACCTTCTGGTCGAGAAGGGCTTCACCGGCGTCACCATCGAGGGCATCGCCGCCCGGGCGGGCGTCGCCAAGCAGACCGTCTACCGCTGGTGGAAGACCAAGACCGACATCCTCCTGGACGCCTTCCTCCAGGACGCGGCCGAAGCCCTGACCCCGCCGGACCACGGCGACCTGGCCCCGGGCCTACGCGCCCACCTGCGCCAACTGGCCCTGTTCCTCACCCGGTCCGACGCGGGCGCCGTCTTCAAGGCCCTCATCGGGCACGCCCAGCACGATCCCGCGTTCGCCGCCGCCCTGCGGTCCGGGTACCTCGACGAACAGCGCCGACGCGACCGGCTCCCGCTGGAACGCGCGGTGGAACGCGGCCAGCTCGCCGCCGGACTCGACATGGCGGCGGAGATCGACCAACTCGTGGGACCGCTCTACCACCGCGTCCTGGTGACGGCGGAACCCGTGGACGAGGCTTTCACCGACCGCCTCGTCGAGGCGTTCCTGCACCGCGCGGGCGTAGCGGACGCAGGTGAGTAGCGGACACAGCGGAGTAGCCGACGCAGGGGAGACGGTGAGCAGCCGACTCCCGGGCACCGGCGGGACCGCCGAGCAGGTGGCCCCGCTCAGTGCCGAGTGGTTGCGGCGTACTGGTCCGACGACAACGCGAACACCCGCACTCGCCGACCGCCGGCTGGACTGACGGTCTCACGGGCCAGCCGCATCCCCAGTTTGGTCATGATCCGTTCGGAGGCGTCGTTGCCCACCTGGGTGATGCTGACGATCCGCTCCAGCCCTCGCTCCTCGAACCCGAACCGCACGGCGGCCGCAGCGGCCTCGGTGGCCAAGCCCCGCCCCCAGTGGGAACGTCCCAGCCGCCAGCCGACCTCGACCGCCGGCAGCACCTCCGGCAGGAAGCCGGGGACGGAAAGGCCGGTGAACCCGGCCAGCTCGCCAGTGGACCGGATCTCCACGGCGAACAGGCCGAAGCCCCGCGACTCCCACTCGCTCTCCCAGGCCTGGATCCCGCCGCGGGTCTGCTGTTCGTCACGGACGCTGCCGTCACGGATCCACCGCATGACCTCGGGGTCGGCATTGACGGCGGCCATGGGCGCAACGTCCTCCTCGCGCCAGCGACGCAGGATCAGACGCGGAGTCTCAAGCGTGACCATCGAACCATTCTGGATCACCAAGGGGCTCTCCGCCATCCGCCGATCGTCGTGCCCACTGCGCAACGGACCGGCAGATCGTAGCGGCGGGCCCGGACACCAGCCGTGTCCGGGCCCGCCGAGAACCGCACCCCCGAGTACCGCGCCGCCGTATCAGTGCGCGGCGGCCTCCCAGTTGGCGCCGACGCCCACCGAGACGTCCAGCGGGGCGCGCAGCGGGTAGGCGCCGGCCATCTGCTCGCGGACGATCGCCTCGACCTGCTCGCGCTCGCCCGGGGTCAGCTCCAGCACGATTTCGTCGTGCACCTGGAGCAGCATCCGGGAGGTGAGGCCGGCGGCGCGCAGCGCCTCGTCCACCCGCAGCATGGCGATCTTGACGATGTCGGCGGCCGAGCCCTGGATCGGGGCGTTGAGGGCCATCCGCTCCGCCATCTCGCGGCGCTGGCGGTTGTCGCTGTTGAGGTCCGGCAGGTAGCGGCGGCGGCCGAGCAGCGTCTCGGTGTAGCCGGTGGCGCGGGCCTCGTCGACGACCCGGCGCAGGTAGTCGCGGACGCCGCCGAAGCGCTCGAAGTAGGTGTCCATCAGGCCCTGGGCCTCGCCGGGCTTGATGCCGAGCTGCTGCGAGAGCCCGTACGCGGACAGCCCGTAGGCGAGGCCGTAGGACATCGCCTTGATCTTGCGGCGCATCTCGGCGTCCACCGCGGCGCCCGGGACCTCGAAGACCTGGGAGGCGACGGTGGTGTGCAGGTCCTCGCCGGTGGCGAAGGCCTCCAACAGGGCCTCGTCCTCGGAGAGGTGGGCCATGATGCGCAGTTCGATCTGCGAGTAGTCGGCGGTGAGCAGCGACTCGTAGTCCTCGCCGACGACGAAGGCGCGGCGGATGGCGCGGCCCTCCTCGGTGCGGACGGGGATGTTCTGCAGGTTCGGGTCCTGCGAGGAGAGCCGGCCGGTGGCGGCGACCATCTGGTTGAAGGTGGTGTGGATGCGGCCCTTGGGCGAGACCGTCTTGAGCAGGCCCTCGACGGTGGTGCGCAGCTTGGCCTGGTCGCGGTGGCGCAGCAGGATGACCGGCAGTTCGTTGTCGGTCTGGGTGGCGAGCCAGGTGAGCGCGTCGGCGTCGGTGGTGTAGCCGGTCTTGATCTTCTTGGTCTTGGGGAGGGCGAGCTCGCCGAAGAGGATCTCCTGGAGCTGCTTGGGCGAGCCGAGGTTGAACTCGCGCCCGGCGGCGGCGTGCGCCTCCTCGACCACGCGCTGGATCTCGGTGGCGAACTGCGCCTCCAGGCTGGTGAGCCAGGGGCGGTCGGCGGCGATGCCGGTGCGCTCCATCCGGGCCAGCAGGGCGGCGATCGGCAGCTCCATGTCGCGCAGCAGCCCGGTGGCGCCGACCTCGGCGAGGCGGGTGTCGAAGAGCGCGGCGAGGTCGAGGACGGCGCGGGCCTGGAGCATGAGCGCCTGGGCGCCGGCCGCCGGGTCCTCCTCCGGGGCGTCGAAGGCGAGTTGGCCGTCCTCGGTGGCGGGGGCGGGGGTGAGCGAGCGGGCCAGGTACTCCTCGGCGAGCACCTCCAGGGTGAAGGTGCGGCGGCCGGGCTTCTCCAGGTAGGCGGCGAGGGCGGTGTCGGCGACGACGCCCTCGATGGCCCAGCCGCGCTCGGCGAAGGCCCGCATGACCTGCTTGGCGATGTGCAGGGCCTTGGGGGCGGCCGGGTCGGCGAGCCAGGCGGCGAAGGCCCGCTCGTCCTCCTCGGCGAGCTGCGCCGGGTCGAACCAGGCGGCGGCTTCTCCTGCGGCCAGGGCGACTTCGGCGACCTCGCCGGTGCCGAGCGCCCACTGGTAGACGGCGGCGAGGGCGACGGGGGCCTTGGTGTCGGCGGCGTGCTCGCGCAGCCAGCCGGCCAGCGTGCCCGGGTCGGTGAGCAGTTCGCCGTCGACCTCGATGCCGGGGGCGAGTTCGGCCACGGCCTCCTCCTCGCCGGCGGCCGGGTCGATGCCGTGGACGCGGTCGCGGAAGTTGGCGTTGCGGAACTCCAGCGACTCCATCAGCGTGTCGACGGCGGCCTTGTCGAACGGTGCGCGGGCCAGGTCGCCGACGCCGAGCGGGAGTTCGACGTCGCGGACGAGCTCGGTGAGGACGCGGTTGCGCTTGACCGAGTCGAGGTGTTCGCGCAGCTTCTCGCCGATCTTGCCCTTCACCTCGTCGGCGCGGGAGACGAGTTCGTCGAAGGAGCCGAACTGGTTGACCCACTTGGCGGCGGTCTTCTCGCCGACGCCGGGGATGCCGGGCAGGTTGTCGGACGGGTCGCCGCGCAGGGCGGCGAGGTCCGGGTACTGGCGCGGGGTGACGCCGTACTTCTCGGCGACCTTCTCCGGGGTGTAGCGGGTGAGCTCGGAGACGCCCTTGGTCGGGTAGAGGACGGTGATGTGGTCGGTGACCAGCTGGAGGGAGTCGCGGTCGCCGGTGACGATGTCGACGTCGTAGCCGGCCGCCTCGGCGGCGGTGGCCAGGGTGGCGATGATGTCGTCGGCCTCGAAGCCCTCGGCCGTCAGCCGGGGGACGTTCATCGCGTCGAGCAGTTCGCCGATCAGGGGGACCTGGCTGCGGAACTCGTCCGGCGTCTTGGCGCGGTTGGCCTTGTAGTCGGGGAACTCGACGGAGCGGAAGGTCTGCCGGGAGAGGTCGAAGGCGACGGCGAGGTGGGTGGGCTGCTCGTCCCGGACGGTGTTGGCGAGCATCGAGGCGAAGCCGTAGACCGCGTTGGTGGGCTGGCCGGTGGAGGTGTTGAAGTTCTCCACGGGCAGGGCGTAGAAGGCCCGGTAGGCC
Source organism: Kitasatospora sp. NPDC056731 (assembly GCF_040687675.1). NCBI lineage: Bacteria > Bacillati > Actinomycetota > Actinomycetes > Kitasatosporales > Streptomycetaceae > Kitasatospora > Kitasatospora sp. NPDC056731. The sequence goes on along the minus strand of NZ_JBFBNR010000004.1, from coordinate 144,954 downwards.
ATCGAGTGCCCGTCGAGCAGCATCAGCCGGGGCCGCGGGCCGGCCCCGCCGCCACCCGTCGCGCCCTTGTCCGTACTCTGCGTAGCCACGTCAACGTCCCGTTCCTGCCGATTCCACTACCGGCCACCGATCCTATGGCCCGGCACCGACAAAAGGGGCGCCGTGCCGGTCGGACGCGGGGCGCGGGCGACGGGGGCGCGCCGGGGGCCGCGGCGCCCGGGGCGCCCGGGGCGCCCGTTGACGCACCCCGACCCCGGACACGGCCGCTACCGCCGAGTAGGACGGTCGTACGATCACAGGCAGCACGATGACGATCCCCGAGCGGCAGGAGTTCCCCATGACCGACGCGGCCCCCGACGCGGCCCCCGTCCTGAAGGTCCCGCAGGACGTGCTGGACCACTTCGCCAAGCTCGGCGTCGACCCGCAGACCTTCTCCGGCGGCGCCCTCGGCGAGAAGCTCGGCATCCGGATCGTCGAGGCCTCCGGCGACCGGGTGGTCGGCACCATGCCGGTGGAGGGCAACCAGCAGCCGTACGGGCTGCTGCACGGCGGCGCGTCGGCGGCGCTGGCCGAGACGCTGGGCTCGATCGGCGCGATGCTGCACGCGGGCCCCGGCCGGTACGCGGTCGGGGTGGACCTCAACGCCACCCACCACCGCTCGGCCACCTCCGGGCTGGTCACCGGGGTGGCGACGGCGGTGTTCAAGGGCCGCACCGCCGCCACGTACGAGATCGCGATCACCGACGACACCGGCAAGCGGGTCACCAGCTGCCGGCTGACCTGCATGCTGCGCGACCTCTGACCCCGCGCCGGGACTCTTCCCGGTGCCGACGGATCATCAAATCCCTTGGCCGCCCCCTTGTTTGACCTTCCGCCACCCTGGGCAGGCGTTGGTCTGGACAAGGGGGCGGCGGCATGTCCGGGCGCGGCCGACGCGGCAGCATGCCCGGAATCCGCGCAGGTGACTCTGCGTAACAGGCAGAAAATCCGAGCAATGGCCCGCTCCGAGGCCCGCAGGCAGCCCGGGGCTCCTTCGCCATGCCCTCGTTGTCCGAAATCCGGATGAGCATGACCGGAACAAGTGAATCGGACACAGGTGTCCGACTATCGACCAGGCCAGCTGCAACCCCCATTTCTGGCCCTTACATCGCCCCAACAGCCCCTAAACGCCCTACATCGGCGGATCGGTCGCGCCAAAACGACCACATGCTGAGACAACTGCTCTGTGTGCTCATAACAAGAGAATCACAGCCTCGCCACACCACTGCCCGAGTCGCCCAGAGGCATCTAGAGTCACGGCCAGTCACCGCGCCAACGGATTGGGCCCGGCCCTCCGCGCATCCCGGCTCCCGCCAACTCAGGCGCGGCGCCTCCCGAACCGAAGGGGACCCTCGTGCGTCACCGTTCCGCAATTGTCGTGAGCATTGCCGTGATCGGCGCCCTGAGCCTCAGCGCGTGCGGCTCCCGCGACGACAAGAAGTCCGCCGACGGAGGCAGCGGCAACAGCGGCTCCACCACCACCGTCACCATCGGCATCGACGCCCCGCTCACCGGCGACCTCTCCGCCATCGGCATCGGCATCCGCAACTCCGTCGACCTCGCGGTCAAGAAGGCCAACGAACAGAACGAGGTCCCCGGCGTCAAGTTCCAGGTCAAGGCCCTGGACGACACCGCCAAGCCCGGCCCCGGCCAGCAGAACGCCACCCAGCTCGTCGCCGACAACAGCGTCCTCGGCGTCGTCGGCCCGCTCAACTCCAGCGTCGCCCAGTCGATGCAGCAGATCTTCAACGACGCCAACCTCGTCGAGATCTCCCCCGCCAACACCGGCGTCGCCCTCAGCCAGGGCGAGAAGTGGGTCACCGGCGAGAAGAAGCGCCCCTTCAAGACCTACTTCCGCACCGCCACCACCGACGCCGTCCAGGGCCCCTTCGCCGCCCAGTTCCTCGCCAAGGACGCCAAGAAGTCCAAGGTCTTCCTCATCGACGACCAGAAGACCTACGGCGCCGGCCTCGCCGCCACCTTCAAGGCCGAATTCACCAAGCAGGGCGGCAACATCGTCGGCGAGGAGCACGTCAACCCCGACGACCGCGACTTCTCCGCCATCGTCACCAAGGTCAAGACCTCCGGCGCCGAAGCCGTCTACTACGGCGGCGAGTACCCCGCCGCCGGCCCGCTCTCCCTCCAGCTCAAGGACGCCGGCGTCAACATCCCGCTGATGGGCGGCGACGGCATGCAGAGCGCCGACTTCATCAAGCTCAACCCCAAGAGCGCCGGCGACTACGCCACCGCCGTCGGCGGCGCCGTCGAACAACTCCCCACCGCCGCCAAGTTCATCGCCGACTACAAGGCCGCCGGCTACAAGGACCCCTACGAGACCTACGGCGGCTACTCCTACGACAGCGGCTGGGCCATCATCCAGGCCGTCAAGGCCGTCGCCGCCGCCAACAACGGCAAGCTGCCCGCCAACCCGCGCGCCGCCGTCGTCGACGCCGTCCAGAAGGTCTCCTTCGACGGCGTCACCGGCAAGGTCTCCTTCGACGAGTTCGGCGACACCACCAACAAGCAACTCACCGTCTACACCGTCAAGGACGGCAAGTGGACCGTGGAGAAGACCGGCACCTTCAGCGGCTGAACCTCCAACGGCTGAACCTCAGCGGCCGAGCCCTCGACGACTGAACCTTCAGCGTCTGAACCTCAACCACTGAGCCGGCCCGCACCACCATCCAGCAGCACAGCGCGCGGGGGCGCCACGAGTGCCCCCGCGCGCCCCCACATCCACCACCCACACGGACACCCCGAACGCACTACGGAGGCCCAGCGGTGCACGACCTACCGCAGCAGCTGGCCAACGGCCTGATCCTCGGCGCCCTCTACGGACTCGTCGCGATCGGCTACACGATGGTCTACGGCATCGTCCAGCTCATCAACTTCGCCCACGGCGAGATCGTCATGGTCGGCGGCTTCGGCGCCCTGACCGCCTACCTCGCCCTCCCCGGCGGCACCACCCTGTGGCTGGCCCTGCCGCTCATGCTGATCGCCGGCATCCTGGTCTCCACCCTCACCGCCGTCGCCGCCGAGCGCTTCGCCTACCGGCCCCTGCGCAACGCCCCCCGACTCGCCCCCCTCATCACCGCGATCGGGCTGTCCATCTTCCTCCAGCAACTCGTCTTCTCCTTCTACCCCGACGCCAAGAAGGCCCGGGTCTTCCCCAAGATCCCCGGCGACCCCTTCAGCCTCGGCTCCGTCACCATCCAGCGCAGCGACCTCTTCCTGCTCATCGCCGCCCCGCTGTGCATGCTCGCCCTCGGCTGGTTCGTCACCCGCACCCGCTCCGGCCGCGCCATGCAGGCCACCAGCCAGGACCCCGACACCGCCAAGCTCATGGGCATCGACACCGACCGCATCATCGTCATGGCCTTCGCCATCGGCGCCGCGTTCGCCGCCGTCGCCGCCGTCGCCTACGGACTGCGCAGCGGCCAGGTCGACTTCCGCATGGGCTTCATCCTCGGCCTCAAGGCCTTCACCGCCGCCGTCCTCGGCGGCATCGGCAACATCTACGGAGCCATGCTCGGCGGCATCGCCCTCGGCCTCGCCGAAAGCCTCGCCACCGGCTACATCCAGCACCTGCCCGGCATGCACCTCTTCGGAGGCGGCGCCTGGAAGGACGTCTGGGCCTTCGTACTCCTCATCCTCGTGCTCCTCGTCCGGCCCCAGGGCCTGCTCGGCGAGCGCGTCGCGGACAGGGCGTGACCACCATGACCACCACCACCGAAACCACCCCGGTCATCCCCCTGCCGGCCCGCGCCGCCACCGCCCTCACCGGCCTCGGCGCCCTCACCACCGCCGCCTCCGCCGCCCTCCCCTGGACCTGGACCTCCGACTTCCCCGGCGACCTCACCTACACCGGCTCCCCCGCCGGCCTCCAATGGCTCGCCCTCGCCGCCGGACTCCTCGCCCTCCTCCTGCTCCTCGCCACCCACGGCACCCCCGGCCTGCGCTGGGCCGCCCCCAGCCGCAGCCACAACGCCGTCCTCTACGCCGCCACCGGCGCCCTCGCCGTCAGCGTCTTCTCCGTCGCCGCCATCGCCACCGAACTCGGCGGCCTCGCCAACCTCGAAGCCGGCGGCTGGATCCTCGCCGTCGGCGGCCTCCTCACCGTCATCGGCGCCCTCGGCCTGCCCCTCGACCGCCGCACCCGCGTCCCGCTGCGCATCCTCGACAGGCGCCTCTTCCTGCTCGTCCCCGTCGCCCCCGCCGGCTGGTTCGCCGCCCACGCCATCCCCGGCGACCAGCCCGTCGCCCCCGTGATGACCGCCCTCGCGGGCGCCCTCGCCATCGCCGCCGGCGTCGTCCTGCTCCTCCAGCTCGGCCACCTCGCCCACACCTGGCTGCGCCTGGGCACCGTCGACCGGCCGCTGCCCGCGCCGCGCCAACTCCCCTCCTGGGCCGAAGTCCTGACCATCGTCCTGGCCTTCGGCCTCGGACTGTTCACGATCACCTTCGGCATCGACACCGAGTACGGCGAACTCTTCATCGGCTACCTGCTGCTCGCCGCCCTCGTCGTCCCCGCCCTCACCCGGTCCGGCCTGCTCGCCCGGCTGCGCGCCCTGACCGTCAAGCACCGCCCCGTCACCACCGGCGCCGCCTTCGCCGCCGCCGCCAGCTTCCCCTTCACCCAGACCAGCGACCAGTACACCTCCGTCGCCACCAACATCCTGATCTTCGCCACCGTCGCCCTCGGCCTCAACATCGTCGTCGGCCTCGCCGGCCTGCTCGACCTCGGCTACGTCGCCTTCCTCGGCGTCGGCGCCTACGCCGCCGCCCTGGTCTCCGGCTCCCCCGCCTCCCCCATCCACGTCCAGTTCCCGTTCTGGGCCGCGATGCTCACCGGCGCCGCCGTCTCCATGGTCTTCGGCGTCCTCATCGGCGCCCCCACGCTGCGCCTGCGCGGCGACTACCTCGCCATCGTCACCCTCGGCTTCGGCGAGATCTTCCGCATCACCATGCTCAACCTCAACGGCACCACCGGCCCCAAGGTCACCAACGGCTCCAACGGCATCCCCCGGATCCCCGACCTGGAGATCCTCGGCTTCGACCTCGGCAAGCCGCACACCGTCGCCGGCATCGAACTCGGCCGCTTCTCCAACTACTACCTGCTGATGCTCCTCGTCACCGCCCTGGTCGTGCTCGTCTTCGCCCGGGTCGGCAACTCCCGCATCGGCCGCGCCTGGGTCGCCATCCGCGAGGACGAGACCGCCGCCGAAGCCATGGGCATCAACGGCTTCCGCCTCAAACTCCTCGCCTTCGCCCTCGGCGCCTGCCTCGCCGGCCTCGCCGGCACCGTCCAGGCCCACGTCAGCTACACCGTCACCCCCGACCAGTACACCTTCGCCGAGGCCCTCCCGCCCAACTCCGCGTTCCTGCTCGCCGCCGTCATCCTCGGCGGCATGGGCACCATCAGCGGGCCCCTCGCCGGCGCCACCCTCCTCTTCCTCATCCCCAAGAAGCTCGAATTCCTCTCCGACTACCAGCTGCTCGCCTTCGGCGCCGCCCTGATCATCCTGATGCGCGTCCGCCCCGAAGGCCTCATCCCCAACCGGCGCCGCCAACTGGAGTTCCACGAGGCCGCCATCCCGGCCCAGCCCGCCGGCGACGGCGCCGCACTCACCAAGGCAGGGGCGTGACCACCCAGATGACCACCACCGCCACACCCCTGCTCGAAGTCACCGGCGTCACCATGCGCTTCGGCGGCCTCACCGCCGTCAACGACGTCAGCCTCACCGTCGGCGAAGGCGAGATCATCGGCCTCATCGGCCCCAACGGCGCCGGCAAGACCACCTTCTTCAACTGCCTCACCGGCCTCTACGTCCCCACCGAGGGCGCCGTCCGCTACCGCGGCACCCTCCTGCCGCCCAAGCCCCACCTCGTCACCCAGGCCGGCGTCGCCCGCACCTTCCAGAACATCCGGCTCTTCGCCAACATGACCGTCCTGGAGAACGTCCTCGTCGGCCGCCACACCCGCACCAAGGAAGGCATCTTCTCCGCCATCCTCCGCGGCCCCGGCTACCACCGCGCCGAAGCCGAGAGCCGCGAGAAGGCCATGGAACTCCTCGCCTTCACCGGCCTCGCCGACAAGGCCGACCACCTCGCCCGCAACCTCCCCTACGGCGAACAGCGCAAGCTGGAGATCGCCCGCGCCCTCGCCTCCGACCCCGGCCTCCTGCTGCTCGACGAACCCACCGCCGGCATGAACCCCCAGGAGACCCGCGCCGCCGAGGAACTCGTCTTCGCCATCCGCGACCAGGGCGTCTCGATCCTCGTCATCGAGCACGACATGCGCTTCATCTTCAACCTCTGCGACCGCACCGCCGTCCTCGTCCAGGGCCAGAAGATCGTCGAAGGCGACCGCGAAACCGTCCAGAACGACGAACGCGTCATCACCGCCTACCTCGGCGCCCCGCTCGAAGGCACCACCCCCGCAGTCGCGGAGACCGTTACGGAGACCGACCAGTGACCGCACTCCTCGAGGTCGAGGACCTCCGCGTCGCCTACGGCAAGATCGAAGCCGTCAAGGGCATCAGCTTCACCGTCAACCAGGGCGAGGTCACCACCCTCATCGGCACCAACGGCGCCGGCAAGACCACCACCCTGCGCACCCTCTCCGGGCTCCTCAAACCCACCGCCGGACGCATCGCCTTCGACGGCCAGGACCTCAGCACCGTCCCCGCCCACAAGATCGTCGCCCTCGGCCTCGCCCACTCCCCCGAAGGCCGGCACATCTTCCCCCGCATGACCATCGAGGAGAACCTCCTCCTCGGCGCCTTCCTGCGCACCGACACCGCCGGCATCACCGCCGACGTCGACCGCGCCTACGACCTCTTCCCCATCCTCGGCGAACGCCGCCGCCAGGCCGCCGGCACCCTCTCCGGCGGCGAACAGCAGATGCTCGCCATGGGGCGGGCCCTGATGTCCCAGCCCAAACTGCTCATGCTCGACGAGCCGTCCATGGGCCTGTCACCGCTGATGATGCAGAAGATCATGGCGACCATCATCGAACTCAAGGCCTCCGGCACGACCATCCTGCTCGTCGAACAGAACGCCCAGGCCGCCCTCTCCCTCTCCGACCGCGGCTACGTCATGGAAACCGGCCGCATCGTCCTCTCCGGGACGGGCGCCGACCTCCTGCACGACGAATCCGTCCGCAAGGCCTACCTCGGCGAGGACTGACGCCTCCACGTATCCACGCCTCCACGCCTCCACGCACGAAGGGCCCGGCAGATGAGATCTGCCGGGCCCTCCTCGCATCCGTCTACTCGGACGCGTCCTCGTCCGCCTTCTTGCGGTCCTGGGCCGCGCCCTCCTCGATGACCGCCTCGGCCACCGCGGCCATCGTCATCCGACGGTCCATCGACGTCTTCTGGATCCACCGGAACGCCGCCGGCTCGTTCAGCCCGAACTTCGTCTGCAGCACGCCCTTCGCCCGGTCCACCAGCTTCCGGGTCTCCAGCCGCTGGGTGAGATCCGCGATCTCCTCCTCCAGCGTCCGCATCTCGGTGTACCGCGACACCGCCATCTCGATCGCCGGCACCAGATCCGCCTTGCTGAACGGCTTCACGATGTACGCCATCGCCCCGGCGTCCCGCGCCCGGTCCACCAGCTCCCGCTGCGAGAACGCCGTCAGCATCAGAACCGGCGCCAGGTGCTTCTCGTGGATCTGCTCGGCGGCGGAGAGCCCGTCCAGCACCGGCATCTTCACATCGAAGATCGCGAGGTCCGGCCGAAGCTCCTCCACCAGCTTCACCGCCGTAGCCCCGTCCCCGGCCTCACCGACGACGGTGTACCCCTCCTCTTCGAGCATCTCCTTGAGGTCAAGGCGGATCAGCGCCTCATCCTCGGCGATCACAATCCGGGTGATCTGGGGCGAATCGGTCTCAAGCGGCTGTGCCTGCTCGTCGGCGGTGCTCACGGGGCTCCTAGTTCCGGCGGGGTACTGCATGCACGAGGGTACCTAGACACGGTATGTTTGGTTTCGCAGGGTCGGGGTCAGCCTTCGAAACTGTGGATGCCCCGGTAGCCCAGCGGAAGAGGCGATGGTCTCAAACACCATACAGCGTGGGTTCGAATCCCACCCGGGGCACTTTTCCTTCGATTTCAAAGCCACTTAGGGCAGCAACCTAACGCTTGGCGATCTTCACTAGTTCGAGTGAAAACAATCCCGTTCGCCCGCACAAGTGATTCACGGGCTGCAGGATCACCCGCATGGTCGTTCGATCCATTCGCGAAGAAGCCGTCCTGCTGCTGCGTCAGGGCGTTCGCAACACCGAGGTCGCTCGCCGACTGGATGTCCCGCGGGGCACGATCGGTTGGTGGAAGCAGCAGGACCGCATCAAGCACGGCCAAGAGCTCCCCGGTCGGCACCGATCCACCTGCACCCACTGCTACGGCGACGACCTGAACCGCCCGGCGTACGCCCACCTCCTCGGCCTCTACCTCGGCGACGGCCATATCCTCCTGCCAAATGAATACCGGCGCACGATGACCCTCCAGATCACCTGCGACGACAAGTGGCCCGGGGTCATGGACCCCGTCGAACAGACCATGCACCTGGTCTTTCCGAGGAACAGTGCCTGCCGAGTCCGACGGACCGGCTGTCATGACATCAAGCTCTACTCGAACCATCTGATCTGCCACTTCCCCCAGCACGGGCCCGGCAGGAAACACGAGCGCACCATAGCCCTGGAGTCCTGGCAGCAGGAGATCGTCGACGCCCACCCCTGGGAATTCCTGCGCGGCCTGATCCACTCCGACGGCTGCCGCATCACCAACTGGGCAACCCGCACCGTGAACGGCGTCGTCCACCGCCACGAATATCCGCGCTACTTCTTCACCAACACCTCCACCGACATCATCGGCCTCTTCACCGCCACCCTCGACACCGTCGGCGTCCAGTGGAAGGCCTCGATCCCCCGCCCCACCGGCCAGGTCAACATCTCCGTCGCCCGCAAGGACTCCGTCGCCCTCATGGACGCCCACATCGGCCCCAAGCACTGACAGCGGCATGTACGACACGGCCACGCGGCAGCGGGCGCTCGACCTCCACGCGGCCGGGCTGACCTTCAGCCAGGTCAGCCGCGCGACCGGAATATCCCGGTTCGCGATCCGCGCGTGGGCCTCCGGTGCCGTGCCCAGTCCGCGGATGACCGCCGAGTGCCCGGTCCGCAGCGGCCGGCTCGACCCCTCACGCCCGCGCGCCGACTACGCCTACCTCCTCGGCCTCTACCTCGGCGACGGCTGTGTCAGCGAGGGCCGCCGCAAGGTCTACGCCCTCCGCATCGCGTGCTGCGACGCCTGGCCCGGCCTGATCGACGAATGCGAGCGAGCCGTCTCCGCCGTCATGCCGCTCAACGGGGTTCAGCGCGTCCGCGCACCGGGCTGCACCAGTGTCGTGAGCACCAGCAAGCACTGGCCCTGCCTCTTCCCCCAGCACGGCCCCGGCCCGAAGCACCGACGGTCGATCTCCCTCGCGCCCTGGCAGCAGGAGATCGTCGACGCCCATCCGTGGGAGTTCCTGCGCGGCCTGATCCACTCCGACGGCTGCCGCATCACCAACTGGACGACGCGAACGGTCGGCGGCGTCAAGAAGCGCTACGAGTACCCGCGTTACTTCTTCACCAACACCTCGACCGACATCATCGGCCTGTTCACCGCCACCCTCGACGCCGTCGGCGTCCGGTGGAAGGCCGCGGCCCGGCCGACCGGGGCCACCAACATCTCCGTCGCCCGCAAGGACTCCGTCGCCCTCATGGACGCCCACATCGGCCCCAAGTACTGACAGTGGCGGCGCGGTTCAGTCACCCTCGGGCTCCGGCTCCACCTGTTCGTCCTGTTCGAATCGGGCTCTGGCGGCCTCGTAGGCTGCGCCCGCGCCGGGGTGGTTGAGGATCTCCTCGCGGAGCTCGCGCCAGGGGGTGTGCTCGTTCATCGCGCTCATTCCGTCCTGGGCGGCATCCCTCACACGAGGGATGCCGCCCAGGGGCCGTCAGTTGTCCAGGGTCCCGACGTGGTGGACGCGGACGAGGTTGGTGGAGCCGGCGAGGCCGGGCGGGGAGCCGGCGGTGATGACGACGATGTCGCCCTTCTGGCAGCGGCCGAGTGACAGGAGGGCCGCGTCGACCTGTTCGACCATCTGGTCGGTGGTGGGGGCGAAGGGGCCGAGGAAGGTCTCGACGCCCCAGGTGAGGGCGAGTTGGCTGCGGACGGCGGGTTCGTAGGTGAAGGCGAGGACGGGGATGGGTGAGCGGTAGCGGGTCAGCCGGCGCGCGGTGTCGCCGGACTGGGTGAAGGCGATGAGGTACTTGGCGTCCAGGAAGTCGCCGATCTCGGCGGCCGCGCGGGCGACGGCGCCGCCCTGGGTGCGCGGCTTGTTGCCGGTGGTCAGGGGCGGCAGTCCGGCGGCGAGGATGTCGGTTTCGGCGGCCTCGATGATGCGGCTCATGGTCTTGACGGTCTCGACGGGGTACTTGCCGACGGAGGTCTCGCCGGAGAGCATCACGGCGTCGGTCCCGTCGAGGACGGCGTTGGCGACGTCGGAGGCCTCGGCCCGGGTGGGCCGGGAGGCGTTGATCATCGAGTCGAGCATCTGGGTGGCGACGATGACCGGCTTGGCGTTGCGCTTGGCGAGCTTGACGGCGCGCTTCTGGACGAGCGGGACCTGTTCGAGGGGCATCTCCACGCCCAGGTCGCCGCGGGCCACCATGATTCCGTCGAAGGCGTCGACGATGGATTCCAGGTTGTCGACCGCCTGCGGCTTCTCGATCTTGGCGATGACGGGGACGAGGCGCCCCTCCTCGGCCATGATCCGGTGGACGTCCTCGATGTCGCGGCCGCTGCGGACGAAGGAGAGCGCGATCAGGTCGGCGCCGGTGCGCAGGCCCCACCGCAGGTCGGCGACGTCCTTGTCGCTGAGTGCGGGGACGGAGACGGCGACGCCGGGGAGGTTGAGGCCCTTGTGGTCGGAGACGAGGCCGCCTTCGATGACGAGGCAGCGCACGCGCGGCCCGTCGACCTCGACGACCTCCAGGGTGACCCGGCCGTCGTCGACGAGGATGCGCTCGCCGCGGGTGACGTCCGCGGCGAGGCCGGGGTAGGTGGTGCCGCAGATGTCCTTGTCTCCGACGACGCCGTTGTCGGTGGAGATGGTGAACTCGTCGCCGCGTTCGAGAAGTACGGGGCCGTGGGCGAAGGTGTCGAGCCGGATCTTCGGGCCTTGAAGGTCGACGAGGATGCCGACGCTGCGGCCGCTCTCGTCGGCGGCCTTGCGGACGCGGCGGTAGCGTTCCTCGTGCTCGTCGTGGGATCCGTGGCTGAGGTTGAAGCGGGCGATGTCCATTCCGGCGTCGACCAGGGATTTGATCTGGTCGTACGAGTCGGTGGCCGGCCCGAGGGTGCAGACGATTTTTGCTCGGCGCATACTGCTGAGGGTAGGCATTACCGGCGCGTAACCACGACGCGGGTCCGGACGGCGGGATGACCTTTGCCGTAAGGCGAGTTGAACAATCTGACACATCCTCGGACCGGTGTGCGAGCAGCTGCCCGGGTGCCGTCGCCGTCCGGCCTTCCGATGCGAACCCGTGAAGGGGTGTTCACCCTTGGTTCACCGCCGGTTCGGCCGCCGCTCCCCGCCCGGCGGGACGCTCGTCACCCCCGGGTGACCACCCGGACGACGTAGCGGACGAGGGGGAGGCGTTCGGCATGAGACGCACTCTGGGGGTGTTGGCGGCGTTGGCCCTGCTGGGCGGGGTGACGTACGCACTGATCCCGCAGGACGACCCGGGCGGCGACATCGTCACCGTCTCCGGCCTGATCGGTTCGGAGAAGCGCGACTTCTTCCAGGATCCGCAGGTCGTCGCCGAGTTGGCCAAGCAGGGCATGAAGGTGAACGCGGAGAGCATCGGCTCCTGGCTGATGGACGGCGACGCGAAGGACTTCGCGTTCCCGGCCAGTCAGCCGCCGGCCGAGAAGCTGCGCGCGGACTGGAACATCAAGGAGGTCCCGGTCCAGCCGTTCTACTCGCCGCTGGTGATCCTCGCGCACCGCCCGGTGGCGGACGTCCTGATGGGCAACGGCCTGGCCACCCTGGACCATTCCACCGGGCTGTGGACGTTCCGGATGGACGCCTACCTGGCCGCGCTGAAGGCCGGCCGCACCTGGCCCGACCTCGCGGGCGCGACCGAGCACGCGGAGTTGAAGGGCCCGGTGTTCCTCACCACCACCGACCCGGAGACGTCCTCCTCGGGGGCGCTGCACATCGCCCTGCTGTCGTACCTGTTGAACAACCGCCAGGTGGTCTACGACCAGGCCGGGATCGACGCCACCAAGGACGTGCTGCGCACGGCGACGGCGATCCAGGGCGGCCAGAAGAGCAGCAGCGACGAGCCGTTCAAGGCCTTCCTGGCCGGGGTCGGCAATCCGCTGGTGCTCGCGTACGAGTCGCAGGCCGCCGCGATGGTGCTGAAGGGCGAGTCGACCGGCGACATGGTGGTGCTGTACCCGGACACCACCATCTACACCGACCACACCATCGTCGGCCGCACGCCGAACGGCCGGCGGCTGGCCGCCCAGCTGCACGACAACGCCGAACTGCGCCGGCTGGAGGCGAAGTTCGGCTTCCGTCCGCAGGACGACCCGGACGCCTTCGCCGCGCTGGTGAAGGGCAAGACCCCGGTCCTGGCACCCAATCTCGCGGCGGCGAAGGTCAACCAGCCGCAGATTCCCGTGCCCGACATCCTGACCAGGCTGATCAAGGCCGCCAAGGGGAAGGCTCAGTGAACTCCCGGATGAAGAAGCACAGTTGGACGGTCGCCGCGCTGGCGACCCTGCTGGCGGCCGCCGCCTGCACCTCCACCCCGCCGGGCCCGAAGCCGTCCGACCCGCCGGCCACGACGGCGCAGCCGGGGGTGCTGCGGGTGCTGGCCGGCAGCGAGCTGCAGGACCTGGCGCCGATCCTGGAGGACGCCAGGAAGGCGACCGGGGTGACGGTGCAGTTCTCCTGGACGGGCTCGCTGGACGGCGCGGACGCGGTGTCCTCGGGCCGGGCGGACGGCAAGTACGACGCGGTGTGGTTCCCGTCCAACCAGTACCTGCGGCTGGACGACGCGGGGAAGTCGAAGGTGCTGTCGGAGACGCCGGTGATGGTGTCTCCGGTGGCGGTGGGGGTGCGCTCCTCGGTCCTCAACGAGCTCGGCTGGGGGGACGGTTCGAAGGTCTCCTGGGCGCAGATCGGGGATGCGGCGTCGGCCGGGAAGCTGGCGTACGGGATGGCGGACCCGTCCCGGTCGAACTCGGGCTTCTCGACGCTGGTGGCGGTGGCGTCGGCGTTCTCGGGTGCGGGGGCGGCGCTGACCGAGGGGGACGTGCAGAAGGCGGCGCCGCAGTTGAAGCAGTTCTTCACCGGCCAGAAGCTGACGTCGGGTTCCTCGGGATGGCTGGCGCAGGCGTACACCCGGGCGGAGCCGGGCAAGGTCGGGGCGCTGGTGAACTACGAGTCGGTGCTGCTGTCGATGAACAAGTCGCTGGCGGCGGACCAGCAGTTGACGGTGATCCGCCCGGTGGACGGGGTGGTGTCGGCGGACTATCCGCTGTCGTTGCTGTCCTCGTCCGCGCAGCGGGAGCGGGACTCCTTCCAGCGGTTGACGGCGTACCTGTTGAAGGAGGACGTGCAGAAACGGATCTCCGAGGCGACGCTGCGCCGCCCGGTGGCGCCGGGGGTGTCGCCGGCGGCCGGGCTGCCGGCGGACCGGCGGCGGGAGCTGCCGTTCCCGGGGAGCCGGGCGGTGGCGGACGGGCTGCTGGCCTCGTACCAGAACGAGCTGCGGCGGCCGTCGCGGACGGTGTACGTGCTGGACACCTCGGGGTCGATGGAGGGTTCGCGGATCTCGGCGCTGAAGTCGGCGCTGGGCCGGTTGACGGGGGCGGACGACACCCGGGCGGTGCGCCGGTTCCGGGACCGCGAGGAGGTGACGCTGATCTCCTTCGCGTCGAAGGTGAAGTGGGCGAGGACGCACGCGGTGCCGGCCTCGGGGAGCAAGCCGGGCCCGGAGGCGGAGCTGGCGTCGATCAACGCGGACGTGCAGTCGCTGGCGGCGTCGGGGGGTACGGCGCTGTACGACTCACTGGAGGAGGCGTACCGGGTGATCGACCGGCAGCAGTCGGCGGCGGGGGACGACCGGTTCACGTCGATCGTGCTGATGACCGACGGGGAGAGCAACGAGGGGGCTTCGGACGGGGACTTCAAGCATTTCCACGACGGGCTGCCGTCCGGGCAGAAGTCGATCCCGGTGTTCCCGATCAAGTTCGGGGAGGCGGCGGTGGGCCAGTTGCAGGGGATCGCGGACGTGAGCGGCGGCAAGCTGTTCGACGGGTCGGGTTCGCTGGACGGGGTGTTCGAGGAGATTCGTGGCTACCAGTGACGGGGCCGGCCGGCGGGTGCTGCGGTACCTGGAGTCGGCCCGGAACCTGGTCGGCTGCGGGGGCGGCGCGGTGGGGCTGGGGCTGCACTTCGCCGGGCTGGGCGGGGCGTGGTGGCCGGCGGTGGTGGCGGGGCTGTACGGGGCGGGCGCGCTGCTGACGCCGGGCCCGCGGACGGAGCCGCCCGTCGTCCTGCCCGTCGATCCGCTGGTGCCGCCGCTGCCGGCGACGCCCAGGCCGGAACCGGAGCCCACTCCGGAGCCCGATCCCGAGCTCGCGGCGCTGTCCGACTACCTGGCCACGGTGCCGCTGCCGGATTCGGCCGGTGTGGCGGGCCTGTTGACGGCGCTGCGCGCGACGGAGCCGGGGCCGGTGCCCGAGGAGATCGTGCGGCACCGGCTGCCGGTGGCGGTGGCCGGCTACCTGCGGGCGCTGACCTGGCGGCCGTGGGCGGGGCCGGACGCGCCGGACCCGGAGGCGGAGCTCGGCCGCGAGGTGCGCCGACTGGTCGCCGACCTGACCTGACGGTCCTGCCTGAGGAAGCCCAGGCAGGACCCGGCAGGACCCCGAGGGTCCTGCCCCGGGGCCCCTTACCACCCCACCCTCCGCGCACCCCCGTCACGAACGAGTCGCCAAGATCTCACCTGCTGGAAACGTCGGAGGGCTATTCACCGGCCAGGCCCGCACGGCACACTTCTACGCGCGTCCTTCTACGCGCGTCGATGCGCGTCGGCACGCCACCCGAACACCAGTTGACGGCCCATCGGCCCGTCAGTCCCCACCCGGGAGAGTCGTCCATGCCCCTGAACCGCCGTGACTTCGTCACCCGGTCCGCCGCCACCGCCGCCGGCGCCGCCCTGACCGGCGGAGCAGTCGTCGCCGCCGCCCCCGCCGCCGTGGCCGCCGAGCCGGCTCCGGCGGCCGCCAAGGGCAAGCGCAAGGGCCGCAAGCAGGCCTTCACCGTCATGGGCACCACCGACCTGCACGGCCGGGTGCTCAACTGGGACTACTTCACCGACGCCGTGTACGCCGACAAGGCGCACAACGACGTCGGCCTCGCCAAGATCTCCACCCTGGCCAACCAGGTCCGCGAGGAGAAGGGCTGGGACCGCTGCCTGCTGATCGACTCCGGCGACATCATCCAGGGCACCCAGCTGACCTACTACTACGCCCGGATCGAGCCGATCGCCACCGACGGCGACAACGTGCCCGACCACCCGATGGCCGTCGCCATGAACCTCATGGGCTACGACGCCGCCGCGCTCGGCAACCACGAGTTCAACTACGGCATCCCCACCCTGAAGGCCTTCGAGGACCAGCTGGAGTTCCCGCTGCTGGGCGCCAACGCGCTGCACGCGAAGAACGAGAAGCCGGCCTTCAAGCCGTACGTGATCAAGGAGGTGTGGCTGGACGAGGACACCCCGCTGAAGGTCGGCATCCTCGGCCTCACCAACCCGGGCATCGCGATCTGGGACAAGGCCAACGTCACCGGCAAGATGGTCTTCCCGGGCATCGTCGAGACGGCCGCCAAGTACGTGCCCCGGATGAAGGCCGCGGGCGCGGACGTCATCGTCGTCTCCGCCCACTCCGGCATCGACGAGCCGACCACCTACGGCGACCAGCTGCCCTGGCCCGAGGACGCCTCCGGTGAGATGGCCGAGACCGTTCCGGGCATCGACGCGGTGCTGGTGGGCCACACCCACAAGGAGGTGGCGCAGCGGCTGATCGTCAACAAGAAGACCGGTAAGACCGTGGTGCTCTCCGAGCCGCTGTGCTGGGGCCAGCGCCTGAGCTGCTTCGACTTCGACGTCGAGTTCGCCGACGGCGCGTGGAAGGTCCTCTCGGCGTCCTCGCGGGTGCTGAACTCCAACACCGTGCCGGAGAACCCGGAGATCGTGGACGCGCTGACCGAGCAGCACAAGAAGGTCGTGGCGTACGTCAACCAGCAGATCGGCACCTGCAAGACGGATCTGTCGATCGCCGAGGCGCGGTTCCGGGCGACCCCGATCATCGACCTGATCGGCCGGGTGCAGGCGGACGCGGTGAAGGCGGCGCTGGCGGGCGGGCAGTACGCCAACCTGCCGGTGCTGGCGCAGGCGGCGCCGTTCAACCGGACGGCGCTGATCCCGGCGGGCCAGGTGAAGCTGCGCGACGCGGCGGGCCTGTACATCTACGAGAACACCCTGGAGGCGCGCGTCCTGACGGGTGCGCAGCTGAAGGACTACCTGGAGTTCTCGGCCAAGTACTACAACCAGCTGGCCCCGGGCGCGCCGGTCGACAAGGACGCGCTGACCGGTGCGGAGACCACGCCGGACTACAACTACGACTCGCTGTACGGGCTGAGCTACGACATCGACATCGCGCAGCCGAAGGGCCGGCGGATCGTCAACCTGTCGTTCCAGGGCAAGCCGATCGACCCGGCCGCGCAGTTCGTCCTGGCGGTCAACAACTACCGTGCCAACGGCGGCGGCAACTTCCCGCACGTGGCGCAGGCCAAGCTGGTCTGGTCGAACTCGGACGAGATCCGCAACACGATGATCGCCTGGGTGAAGGCCAAGGGCGTCATCGACCCGGCCGACTTCTTCACCGACTCCTGGCGCCTGGTGCGCGCCGGCCAGCCGGTGTTCTAGCCCGCCCGGCCCCTCAGCCACACCCGACCGAACCGAGGAGCCCCGCGCCGCAGCCGCGGCCGGGGCTCCTTCGTCATGTCCGGGCCCCTTTCGTCGCGTCCGGGCCCGTCACTCCGCCGTCACACCGGGTCTACTCAGTCGCTCCGTGACCTGACTATCCTTCAACGAAGTTTCACGACATGTCGATTGCATAACATTCGGAAAGGGACATGGTGGGCAAAAAAACTGCAAGGGTTCTCATACCCTCCCTGCTCGGCGCCCTGCTGGCTCCCCTGTCACCAGGGTCGGCATCCGCGGCCACGGCACCGTCCGTGTGGGTGGAGAGCGGCTACGACCACGTCTTCTCGTCCTCGGCCGTCCCCGGCCGCGCCACCCCGCGGGTCGACCTGTTCGCCGCCCGCAACGAGACCCAGGCGGCCCAGATCGCGGTGCGCTCCGGCGCCCAGCTGACCGGCCTCCAGCTGGTCCCCGGCGACCTGGCCGGTCCGGGCGGGGCCACCATCCCGGCCTCGCGGATCACCGTGAACCGGGAGTACAACCACCCGAACGTCGACAAGAAGACCGGCTGGGCGGGCAACGACCACCAGGAGCCCCCGGACGGCGGGACGAGCTACTACGACGCGCTGGTCGAGAACACCCCGTACAGCCTCGCCGCCAACACCACCCAGCCGTACTACTACAGCGTCGCGGTGCCGACCGGGCAGGCCCCCGGCGTCTACACCGGGCGGGCCACCGTACAGAGTTCGGCCGGCGCGGTGGACGTCCCGGTCTCGGTGACGGTGTACGACGCGGCGGTGCCGCCGGCCAACCGGTCGACGTTCCGGATGAACAACTGGTTCACCTCGGTCGGCTGGGACTACAACTGGACCGAGGCCTCGATCCCCGCGCAGTACACCAAGAGCGACGGCTCGGGCGCGCCGGTCAAGGCCTTCGACGAGGACTGGTGGAAGGTCATCACCAACTTCGCCGCCGACCACGCCAAGCACCGCAACAACGTGGTCTACGCCGACTTCCAGGCCCTGTCCATCCCGGACACCACGTCGGACGCCAACGGCAAGCTGACCTTCAGCTGGAAGAACTTCGACCGCTTCCTGCAGACCTTCCAGGACGCCGGCGCCCTGCAGTACATCTACACCCCCACCCTGCTGGAGGGCAGCAGCAACCTGGAGACCCTCGTCCCGGACGGCCGGGGCGGTGTCCAGAAGGTGTTCCAGCAGGCCGGTTCGGACGCGGCCGGCACGTACCTGGACACGGTGTTCAAGGCGTTGAAGGACCACCTCGACACCAAGTGCCTGGACGCGGGGCCGACCTGTGCCCCGGGGCGGCGCTGGAGCGACGTCTTCTACATGAGCGCCGTCGACGAGCCCAACCCCGCCGACGACGTGCAGACCCGGAGCGCGGTGTGGCTCTACGACCACTACAAGCGCGCGTTCCCGGCCGGGCTGAGCAACGAGTCCCGCCAGAGCCCGGTCCCCGGCATCGACGGCTCGCTCAGCACGGTGACCTCCATCGGCGGGCCGCAGTACGACGAGAACATGGCGTACTACCAGAACCTCCGCCTCTCCGGGAAGGACTTCTGGCTCTACTACTGCAACAACCCCACCGACAAGCACCTCAACCGCTACATCAGCTACCCGCTGTCCGACTCCCGGCTGACGCCGTGGATGGTGGCGTCCGCCGGCGGCAACGGCTTCCTGCACTGGGGCTGGAACATCTGGACCGACCCGAACAACAACTACGCCCCCCTCGACACCTTCAACGGCGGGATGGACGGCGACTTCTACCTCGTCCGTCCGAACAAGGCCACCTACGGCGTCTACGACAGCGTCCGCAGCGAGGCCCTGCTCGCCGGCATCCAGGACTACGAGCTGCTGCACCAGCTCTCCGCCACCAAGCCGGTGCTGGCCCGCGCGCTCATCGGCTCGCTGATCAGTGGCACCACCAACTTCTCCACCTCCGGCGCGGCGGCCGACCAGCGGCACCGGCAGATCCTCGACGCGCTCGCCTCCCCCGCCCCGGACGCGGCCTTCCCGTTCGGCGACGACTTCGGCGCGGACAAGGACGCCTCCTGGCGCACCGCCCGCGGCTCCTGGTCGGCGGCCGGGGACGGCGGGTACGTGCAGAGTGACGCCAACTCCGGCTGGGACGTGGTCGCGGGGCTGACCGGGCGCGCGTACCAGGACGTCTCGGCCTCCGTCGACGTCCGGATCACCGGTGTCAGGCCCGACGGCGGCGACACCAACTGGGCGGGCATGGTGGTCCGCAACCAGAACCCGACCGAGTCGCAGACCGGGTACCTGGTCGCGCTGCGCAACACCGGCGAGGTGTTCGTCAACCGCAGCGGCGTCCCGCTGGCGTCGGCCAAGGTGCCGGGCTACACCCCGGGCCAGACGGTCAGCCTGCGGGTGTCCGCCCAGGGCGGCACGATCAAGGTGTACGCCGGGGTCGTCCAACTGCTCACCGTGACCGACCAGGGCTACCCGGTCGGAGGCTTCGGCCTCGCCACCGGCGGGGCGTCCGCCCGCTTCGAGCACGTGCGGCTCAACCCGGGCACCGACCCGGCGGAGAACGCCGCCGTCGTCACCTCCAGCACGTACGAGGGCGACGGCTGGAGCACGGCCGCGCTGACCGACGGGCGCCGGGGCCTGGCCACCGGCACCAACGGCTGGAGCAGCAACGCCGGCGTGAACGCGGACCACAGCGAGTGGGCGCAGCTGGACCTCGGCTCGACCAGGCGGATCAGCCGGGTGGACCTCCACCCGCGCGCCGACGGTGCGGCCGCCGGCAAGGGCTTCCCGGTGGACTTCACCATCCAGGTCTCCGCGGACGGCGCCACCTGGTCGACCGTCGCCGACCGCAAGAACTACCCGAAGCCGTCGGACGCCTCCGTCCAGACCTTCCCGTTCCAGCCCGCCGACGTGCGCTACGTCCGGGTGACGGGGACCAGGCTCGGCACCGACCCGAACGGCCAGTACCGGATGCAGTTCGCCGAGGTCGAGGCGGCGGGCGGCGAGCTGGCGGTCAACCGGCCGGTCCTGGCGTCGAGTTCGGCGGGCCCCTACAGCTGGCGGCCGGCCGCGGTCAACGACGGCGTCGCGAACTCCACCCTCGACTACTCGATGGGCTGGAGCAGCGCCCGTTCCACCGGGCCCGGTGCGAACGAGTGGGTCACCGTGGACCTCCAGGGCCCCAGCCTGATCAGCCGGGTGAGCCTGACCCCGCGCAATGACGGCGCCAACACCGGCCTGGGCTTCCCGGTGGACTACACCGTCCAGGTCTCGGCGGACGGCTCCACCTGGTCGACCGTCGCCACCCGGACGGGCACGCCGCGCCCCGGCGCGGCGCCGCAGGTCCTCACCTTCGCTCCGACCACGGCCCGGTACGTGAAGGTCACCGGCACCCGGCTGAGCGCCGACCAGTTCGGCGACTACTACCTTCAGCTCGGTGAACTCGGCGTGAGCTGACCCCGGACCGCTCTCGGGCCCCCGGCGGCATCCGCCGGGGGCCTCGCGCTGTCAAAAGCGGCACCGCCAAAAACGGCAGCGCCAAAGCAGAGCAAGAACGCTCAGAACGGGAAGGCCGTGCGCCCGTGCTGGACGGAGATCCACTTCACGGTGGTGAACGCGTCCACCGTGGACTCCCCGTTGAGCCGCCCGATGCCGGAGTTCTTCTCCCCGCCGAACGGCACCGCCGGCTCGTCGGCGATGGTCCCGCCGTTGACGTGGATCATGCCGGTCTCGATCCGGTGCGCGACCCGGACGCCGCGCTCGACGTCGCCGGTGTGCACCGCGCCGCTGAGCCCGAAGGGGCTGTCGTTGGCGAGCCGGACGGCCTCGTCCTCGCCGTCGAAGGGCACCACGAGCACGACCGGACCGAAGAGTTCGCGCTGGAGGATCGGCGCGTCCTCGGCCAGGCCGGTGAGGACGACGGGCTCCATCAGGCTGCCGACGGTGGTGCCGCGCAGCAGTGCGGTGGCGCCGGCGGCGATGGCCTGGTCGACCTGGGCGGTAATGGTGTCGGCCTGGACGGGGTTGATCAGCGGGCCGATCTGGGTGGCCGGGTCCTTGGGGTCGCCGACGGTGAGCGAGGAGATCTTCGCGACGAACTTGGCGGTGAACTCGGCCTCGACGGAGCGGTCGACGAGGACGCGGTTGGCGGCCATGCAGACCTGGCCCTGGTGGGCGAAGCGGCTGAACACGGCGGCGTCCACGGCGTAGTCGAGGTCGGCGTCGTCGAGCACGATCAGCGCGCTGTTGCCGCCGAGTTCGAGCACGGTCCGCTTGAAGTTGGCGGCGGCGACGGTGGCGACGTGCCGGCCGATCCGGTCGGAGCCGGTGAAGGCGATGACCTTGGGCACGGGGTGCTCGATGAAGGCGTCGCCGATCTCGGCGATGTCGGTGACCACGACGTTGAACAGCCCGGCCGGCAGGCCCGCCTCCTCGAAGAGCCGGGCGATCAGGGTGCCGCCGACGATCGGGGTCTCCTGGTGCGGCTTGAGCACCACGCCGTTGCCGAGCGCGAGGGCGGGGGCGACGGCCTTGATCGAGAGGTACAGCGGGAAGTTGAACGGGCTGATCACGCCGACGACGCCGACCGGCAGCCGGTAGAGGCGGTTCTCCTGGCCCTCCGTGATCGAGGGCAGCAGCCGGCCCTCCAGGCCGAGGGCCACCCGCAGGCAGTCCCGCAGCATGTCCTTGACCAGGGAGAGTTCGAAGGCGGCCTTGAGCGCGGTGCCGCCGAGTTCGGCCATGATGGCGCGGGTGATCTCCTCCTCGCGCTCCTCGATCAGGCGCAGCACGCGTTCGAAGACGAGCCGGCGGGCGTAGGGGGTGGTGGCGGCCCACTGCTTCTGGGTCCGTTCGGCGGCCCGGTAGGCCCGGTCGACCTCGGCGATGGTGGCGACGGTGATGGTGGCGAGCTTGTCGCCGGTGTAGGGGTCGACGTCGACGATGTCCCAGGAGCCGCTGCCGCTGCACCATTCGCCGTCGATGTACTGCAGCGCCAACTCGGAGAAGTACGACATCTGATCCCTCTCGTGCCGATTCGGGGAACGTCGGCGGGCGAGCCGCTACGGCCCGGTCTGATTGGGCATCATCGTACTGACGTCTTACAGCTCTTGGCGTACGGAGTACAGGAGCTGCCGGGTCTGTTCGGGGTCGAGGCTGTCGGCGAGCAGTCCTTCCATGGCGTGGCGGTACTCGGCGACCTCGGCCGGCTTGTCGAGGTAGAGCGCGGTGGTGAACTGTTCGACGTAGACGACGTCGGCGAGTTCGGGTTCGGCGAAGCCGAGCACGGTGAAGGCGCCGCTCTCGGCGCTCAGTCCGGCGCAGCCCAGCGGCAGCACCCGGAGCCGGACGTTGGGCAGTTCGCCGAGTTCGAGCAGCCGGTCGATCTGGTTGCGCATCAGCTCGGGGCCGCCCCAGGGGCGGCGCAGCGCGGCCTCGTCGAGGATCGCGAGCAGGCGGGGGCCGCTCTCGGCGGTGAGCAGGGCCTGGCGTTTGAGCCGGACCTCGACGCGGCGTTCGATCTCGCCGGGGTCGGTGACGTGGCCGCCGGCGGCGATGACGGCGCGGGCGTAGTCGGCGGTCTGGAGCAGCCCGTGGACGAACTGGACCTCGTAGCTGCGGATCTCGGCGACGGCCTCTTCCAGGCCGACGTAGTTCTGGAACCAGGCGGGCAGCACGTCGCCGTACTCGTGCCACCAGGAGGTGGCGTTGGCGTCCCGGACGAGTCCGAGGACGGTGGCGCGCTCCTGCTCGGCCTCGACGCCGTAGAGGGTGAGCAGGTCGGCGACGTCGCGTTCCTTGAAGCCGACCCGGCCGAGTTCCATCCGGCTGATCTTGGATTCGGAGGCGCGGATCGAGTAGCCGGCCTCCTCGCGGCTGACCCCCCTGGCCTCACGGAGCTTGCGCAGCTGGGTGCCGAGCAGCAGGCGCCGTACCGTGGCGCCTCCGCTTGTCTGAGTCGTGCTCATCGCGTCAACCTCCGCACTCGCGCAGCAGCCCCCCGGCCGTCGGCGGCAGTCTGCCACCTGGCACCGACGAACAACAGTCCGTCCGGTCAGGCCCTCCCGCGCGGCGTCCGGAACGGGCCTACGGTAGACCCAAGTCCTGGGAAATGTCTGAGAGTTGACACGACTCTTGACGGGCCTGCCATCTTCAAGGTAGGGCGGCGGACCCCCGGGGGAACGCGACGGCGCCCGCCCTCCAACTGGTCGGGGAAGAGGGCAGGCGCCAGGAGACCGCGTTGGCCCGGCGACTCTGGCGGGGGCAGCGGGTTGAGCTCCCGGCGATGCGGCACCGGGGGTTCGGGGGGGCCGGTCGGCCCGTCAGACGACCAGCGGGCGGTCGGTGGGACGGATCGGGGCCGGCAGTGGGGTCTTGCCACCGAGGTACTTGTCCACCGCGGCTGCGGCCGAGCGGCCTTCCGCGATGGCCCAGACGATCAGCGACTGACCGCGGCCGGCGTCTCCGCAGACGTACACGCCATCGACATTGGTGGCGAACCGGCCGTCGCGGCCAATGTTACCGCGCGCGTCCAGGTCCACGCCGAGCTGCTCGACCAGGCCGTTGCGGACGTCGGTGCCGGTGAAGCCCATGGCCAGGGTGACGAGCTGCGCCGGGACGGCCCGCTCGGTGCCGGGGACGGGCTCGAAGCGGCCGTCCCTGAACTCGACCTCGACGAGGTGCAGCTCCTGGACGTTGCCGTCCTCGTCGCCGGTGAAGTGGGTGGTGTTCACGGAGTAGATCCGCTCGCCGCCCTCCTCGTGCGCGGAGGTGACCTTGTAGGTCATCGGCATGGTCGGCCAGGGCTGGTGGCCGGGGCGCTCCTCGGAGGGCCGCGGCATGATCTCCAGCTGGGTGACGGAGGCCGCGCCCTGGCGGTGGGCGGTGCCGACGCAGTCGGCGCCGGTGTCGCCGCCGCCGATGACGACGACGTGCTTGCCCTTGGCGCTGATCGGCGACTCGACGAAGTCGCCCTCCTGCACCTTGTTGGCCAGCGGCAGGTACTCCATGGCCTGGTGGACGCCCTTGAGCTCGCGCCCGGGCACCGCCAGGTCGCGCGCGGTGGTGGCGCCGGCGGCGACGACGACGGCGTCGAAGCGCTCGCGCAGCTGCTGGCCGGTGATGTCCTCGCCGACGTGCACGCCGGTGCGGAAGCGGGTGCCCTCCGCGCGCATCTGCTCGACGCGGCGGTTGATGTGGCGCTTCTCCATCTTGAACTCGGGGATGCCGTAGCGCAGCAGGCCGCCGACGCGGTCGGCGCGCTCGTACACGACGACGGTGTGCCCGGCCCGGGTGAGCTGCTGGGCGACGGCCAGGCCGGCCGGGCCGGAGCCGACGACGGCGACGGTCTTGCCGGACAGCCGCTCCGGGACCTGCGGCGTGACGCCGCCGCGGTCCCAGGCCTTGTCGATGATGGTGACCTCGACGTTCTTGATGGTCACCGCGTCCTGGTTGATGCCGAGCACGCAGGCCGACTCGCAGGGCGCCGGGCAGAGGCGGCCGGTGAACTCCGGAAAGTTGTTGGTCGCGTGCAGCCGCTCGATCGCGCCGACGAAGTCGTCCCGGTAGGCGAGGTCGTTCCACTCGGGGATGAGGTTCCCGAGCGGGCAGCCGTTGTGGCAGAACGGGATGCCGCAGTCCATGCAGCGGCCGGCCTGCTCGGTGATGATCGGCAGGAGGCTGCGCTCGACGTAGACCTCGTTCCAGTCCCGCAGGCGCACGTCGACGGGGCGCCGCTCGGCCAGCTGCTTGGGCGTGGTCAGGAAGCCCTTGGGGTCAGCCATTAGCCGCCTCCATCATCTTGCGAGTGGTCTCGGCCTCGGAGAGGCCGTCGCGCTCAGCGGCGTCCTTGGCGGCGAGCACTGCCTTGTAGTCGGTCGGCATGATCGTGGAGAAGCGGGAGACCCCGCTGCCCCAGTCGGCCAGGAGTTCGGCGGCGACGGTGGAGCCGGTCTCCTCGTAGTGCTGCTGCACGGTCTCGCGCAGCCAGTCGCGGTCGGCGGCGGAGGGGGCCTCGATGCCCACCAGGCCGTCGTTGACGTTCGCGGGGCGCAGGTCCAGGACGTAGGCGATGCCGCCGGACATGCCGGCCGCCAGGTTGCGCCCGGTCTCGCCGAGGATGACGACCCGGCCGCCGGTCATGTACTCCAGGCCGTGGTCGCCCACGCCCTCGACGACCAGGGTGGCGCCGGAGTTGCGGACGGCGAAGCGCTCGCCGGCCTTGCCGCGCAGGTGGATCCGGCCGGAGGTGGCGCCGTAGCCGATGGTGTTGCCGGCGATGACGTGGTTCTGCGCGTCGTTGCCGATGGCCGCGGCGTCGCGGGCCGGGCGGACGATCACGACGCCGCCGGAGAGGCCCTTGCCGACGTAGTCGTTGGCGTCGCCCTCCAGCCGCAGGGTCACGCCGCGCGGCACGAAGGCGCCGAAGGACTGCCCGGCGGAGCCGGTGAAGGTGACGTCGATGGTGCCCTCGGGCAGGCCCTCGCCGCGGTAGCGCTTGGTCACCTCGTGGCCGAGCATGGTGCCGACGGTGCGGTTGACGTTGCGGATCGGCAGCTGGATGCGGACGGTCTCGCCGCGCTCCAGGGCGTCCTCGGCGAGCGTGATCAGCTGGTTGTCCAGGGCCTTGTCGAGCGCGTGGTCCTGGGAGGTGGTGCGGTGGCGGGCCGCGCCCTCGGGCAGCTGCGGGACGTGGAAGAGCGGGGCCAGGTCGAGCCCGGCGGCCTTCCAGTGGTCGATGGCGGCGGCCGCGTCGATGTGCTCGGCGTGGCCGACGGCCTCCTCGATCGTGCGGAAGCCCAGCTCGGCGAGGATCTCCCGGACCTCCTCGGCGATGAACTCGAAGAAGTTGACCACGAACTCGGGCTTGCCGGAGAAGCGCTCGCGCAGCACCGGGTTCTGGGTGGCGACGCCGACCGGGCAGGTGTCCAGGTGGCAGACGCGCATCATGATGCAGCCGGAGACGACCAGCGGCGCGGTGGCGAAGCCGAACTCCTCGGCGCCGAGCAGCGCGGCGATGACGACGTCGCGGCCGGTCTTGAGCTGGCCGTCGGTCTGCACGACGATGCGGTCGCGCAGGCCGTTGAGCAGCAGGGTCTGCTGGGTCTCGGCGAGGCCGAGCTCCCAGGGGCCGCCCGCGTGCTTCAGCGAGGTCAGCGGGGAGGCGCCGGTGCCGCCGTCGTGCCCGGAGACCAGCACCACGTCGGCGTGCGCCTTGGAGACGCCCGCGGCGACCGTGCCGACGCCGACCTCGGACACCAGCTTCACGTGGATGCGGGCGGCCGGGTTGGCGTTCTTGAGGTCGTGGATGAGCTGCGCCAGGTCCTCGATCGAGTAGATGTCGTGGTGCGGCGGCGGCGAGATCAGGCCGACACCCGGGGTGGAGTGCCGGGTCTTGGCGACCCACGGGTAGACCTTGTGGCCGGGCAGCTGGCCGCCCTCGCCGGGCTTGGCGCCCTGGGCCATCTTGATCTGGATGTCGTCGGCGTTGACCAGGTACTCGGAGGTGACGCCGAAGCGGCCGGAGGCGACCTGCTTGATGGCCGAGCGGCGCTCGGGGTCGTACAGGCG
The DNA here is from genome assembly GCF_040687675.1 of Kitasatospora sp. NPDC056731. NCBI lineage: Bacteria > Bacillati > Actinomycetota > Actinomycetes > Kitasatosporales > Streptomycetaceae > Kitasatospora > Kitasatospora sp. NPDC056731. The sequence goes on along the minus strand of NZ_JBFBNR010000004.1, from coordinate 118,283 downwards.
GTCCGGGTCCTCGCCGCCCTCGCCGGTGTTGGACTTGCCGCCGAGGCGGTTCATCGCGATGGCGAGGGTCTCGTGCGCCTCCAGGGAGATGGAGCCGTACGACATGGCGCCGGTGGAGAAGCGCTTGACGATCTCGGAGACGGACTCGACCTCCTCGACCGGGATCGGGGTCCGGCCGAGGGCGTCCAGCTGGAACAGGCCGCGCAGCGTCATCAGGCGGGTGGACTGCTCGTTCACCCGGTCCGTGTACTGCTTGAAGATGTCGTACCGGCGGTTGCGGGTGGAGTGCTGGAGCCGGAAGACGGTGTCCGGGTCGAACAGGTGCGGCTCGCCCTCGCGGCGCCACTGGTACTCGCCGCCGATCTCCAGCGCGCGGTGCGCGGCCGGGATGCCGGAGGCCGGGTAGGCCTTGGCGTGGCGGGCGGCGGTCTCCTTGGCGATCTCCTCCAGGCCGATGCCGCCGAGCTTGGTGGTGGTGCCGGCGAAGTAGCCGTCGACCAGCTCCTGGGAGAGGCCGATGGCCTCGAAGACCTGGGCACCGCGGTAGGAGGCGACGGTCGAGATGCCCATCTTGGACATGACCTTGAGCACGCCCTTGCCGAGCGCCTTGATCAGGTTCTTGATGGCCTTCTCGGCCTCGACGCCCTGGATGAAGACCTTCTGGGCGACGAGGTCCTCGACGGACTCCATGGCCAGGTACGGGTTGACCGCGCCGGCGCCGTAGCCGATCAGCAGCGCGACGTGGTGCACCTCGCGGACGTCGCCGGCCTCGACCAGCAGCGACACCTGGGTGCGCTGCTTGGTGCGGATGAGGTGGTGGTGGATCGCGGAGGTGAGCAGCAGCGAGGGGATCGGGGCGTGCTCGGCGTCGGAGTGCCGGTCGGAGAGCACGACGATCCGGGCGCCGTCGGCGATCGCGGCGTCGGCCTCGGCGGCGATCTCGGCCAGCCGGGCGGCCAGGCCCTCGCCGCCGGCGGCGACCTTGTAGAGGCCGGAGAGCGTGACGGCCTTGAGGCCGGGCTGGTCGCCGTCGTGGTTGATGTGGACGAGCTTGGCCAGCTCGTCGTTGTCGATCACCGGGAAGGTGATGCCGACCGAGCGGCAGGCGGCGGCCTCGGCGGCCAGCAGGTTGCCCTCGGGGCCGAGGTTGCTGAGCAGCGAGGTGACGAGCTCCTCGCGGATGGCGTCCAGCGGCGGGTTGGTGACCTGCGCGAAGAGCTGGACGAAGTAGTCGAACAGCAGGCGCGGCTTCTCGCTGAGCGCGGCGATCGGCGAGTCGGTGCCCATCGAGCCGAGCGCCTCGCCGCCGGTCTTGGCCATCGGCGCGAGGATGACCCGCAGCTCCTCCTCGGTGTAGCCGAAGGTCTGCTGGCGGCGGGTGACCGAGGCGTGGGTGTGGAAGATGTGCTCGCGCTCGGGCAGCTTGGCGAGCTGGATCTGCCCGGCGCCGACCCACTCCGCGTAGGGGTGCTCGGCGGCGAGGGAGGACTTGATCTCCTCGTCCCCGACGATGCGGCCCTCGGCGGTGTCGACGAGGAACATCCGGCCGGGCTGCAGGCGGCCCTTCTTGACGACCTTCTCCTGCTCGATGTCGAGCACGCCGACCTCGGAGGAGAGGACGACGAGGCCGTCCTCGGTGATCCAGTAGCGGGCCGGGCGCAGGCCGTTGCGGTCGAGCACGGCGCCGATCTGGTTGCCGTCGGTGAAGGTGACGCAGGCCGGGCCGTCCCAGGGCTCCATCAGGTTGGAGTGGTACTGGTAGAAGGCGCGGCGGGCCGGGTCCATGGTGGCGTGGTTCTCCCACGCCTCCGGGATCATCATCAGCACCGAGTGCGGCAGCGAGCGGCCGCCGAGGTGGAGCAGCTCCAGGACCTCGTCGAAGGAGGCGGAGTCGGAGTGGTCCGGGGTGCAGACCGGGAAGATCCGCTCCAGGCCCCGGCCGTTGCGGTTGGCGGGGATGAGGTCGGTGGCGAGCTGGGACTCGCGGGCGCTCATCCAGTTGCGGTTGCCCTTGACCGTGTTGATCTCGCCGTTGTGGGCGACGAACCGGTACGGGTGGGCGAGCGGCCAGCTCGGGAAGGTGTTGGTGGAGAAGCGCGAGTGCACCAGGCCGACGGCGGAGGTGTAGGAGCGGTCCGACAGGTCGGGGAAGAAGGGCTCCAGCTGGCCGGTGGTCAGCATGCCCTTGTAGACGACGGTGCGCGCGGACAGCGACGGGAAGTAGACCCCGACCTCGCGCTCGGAGCGCTTGCGGACGACGAAGGCGGTCCGGTCGAGCTCGATCCCGGCCAGGCCCTCCTTGGCGAGGAAGAGCTGGCGGAAGCGCGGCATGACGCTGCGGGCGGTGGCGCCGAGCAGATCCGGGGTGACGGGGACGTCGCGCCAGCCGAGGACGGTCACGTCCTCCTCGGCCGCGATGGCCTCGATCCGCGCGACGGCGTCCGCGTCGGCGGCGTCCTCGTCGGGCAGGAAGGCGATGCCGACCGCGTAGGAGCCGGCGGCGGGGAGCTCGAAGTCGACCTTGCCGCGCAGGAAGGCGTCCGGGATCTGGGTGAGGATGCCGGCGCCGTCACCGGAGTCCGGCTCGGCGCCGGTGGCGCCGCGGTGCTCCAGGTTGCGCAGGACGGTCAGCGCCTGTTCGACGATGGTGTGGTCGGCGATGCCGGTCAGCGTGGCGACGAAACCGACGCCGCAGGCGTCGTGCTCGTTTCGCGGGTCGTACAGGCCCTGAGCGGTAGGTCGCGCATCCGGAACGAGCGCGTACGGCTGGCGGGCGGCGCCGGCCTGGGGCTCGTTGGCGGAGTGCATGGATGCAGGCAGCATCGGCTCTCCCGTCGTCGTCTTTCGGCTGTGTGGTGCAAGGAGGGACGACGTTGGCCCTGATGCGATTTCGTGCAAGTTACATGATGCCCAAGATCCCGGGAAGTGGAATATCTCGTCCACATGGCGGACTGATCCGCAGGTCAAGGGGGGAATGAGAGGACGCGCCACAATGCGCGTCCCCTCGATTGTGCCCGGCGGTCGGCCGCCTGAAACAGGGGCGAAACCCGATCGCCACACGGGACGATCAAGGACGCCTGCGAATCGATCCCGGGGGCTCACCCACGGATGCGAATCCTCGGCCCCGAAGCCCGGATGGTGAGACTAGGCCAGGCACCGCCCGGCAGCCGTGTGTGGAACGTCACGCACTGGCCAGCATAGTCATGCACTCCTCCGGGTCGTCACACACCCCGACCGAAAGAGAGCACTAGCCGACGTGCCCGCCGATCAGCCACCCCAGCAGGTACGTCACCCCGGCCGCCGCCCCGCCCAGCACCAGCTGCCGCAGCCCGCTGAACCACCAGCTGCGCGCCGTCACCCGGGCCACCACCGCACCGCACAGGAACAGCCCCACCACCGACAGCAGCAGCGCCGGCACCAGCGAGGTCGCCCCCAGCAGGTACGGCAGCAGCGGCAGCAGCGCGCCCACCGCGAAGCAGACGAAGGACGACCCGGCGGCCACCCACGGTGACGGCAGGTCGTTCGGGTCGATGCCCAGCTCCTCCCGGGCGTGGATCTCCAGGGCCTGGTCCGGATTGGCGGACAGCTGCCGGGCCACCTCGTGGGCGAGGTCCGGCTCCACCCCGCGGGTGATGTACAGCTGTGCCAGCTCGGCCAGCTCGCCGTGCGGGTTGCGGCTCAGCTCCAGCCGCTCGGCCTCGATCTCGGCCTGCACCAGCTCGGCCTGCGAGGCCACCGAGGTGTACTCCCCCGCCGCCATCGAGCAGGCGCCGGCCACCAGCCCGGCGAGCCCGGTCAGCACCACCGTGCCGCTGGACGCCGAGCCGCCGACCACGCCGGTCATCAACGCGAAGTTGGAGACCAGGCCGTCCATCGCCCCGAACACGGCGGGCCGCAGCCAGCCTCCGTTCACGTCCCGGTGGTGCCCGGCAGCGGGTATGCGGGGGTGGTGCCCGGCCTCGGGCTCCAGGGTGGTCGCGCTCACGGCAGTTCCCCTCCGTTCGATTCGTCTGCCCCGACCGTAGACCGTCTGACCTGGGCATTTCCAGCAAAGTAAGGCTGTCCGAACAGCGCTTCGGCCGCCCTGCGCGAGCATCGCGCGGGCGGCCGAAGCAGGGGGAACTCCCAGGTCAGGTCAGGTTCTTGGCATTCTTGTCGGCGCTCTCGACGGCTTCGGGGGCTGCCTCCGCGTCCGCCTTTTCGTCCGCGGACTGGGACAGTTCGGCGGTCTCACCGGCCCCGGCGACCTTCTCGGACGGCGCGGGCTTCCCGGCGGCCTTCTCCGCCGAAGCGGCCTTGCCCGCCTTCTCGGCCTTCTCGGCCTTGCCCACCTTCTCGGCCTTCTCGGACGCCGCCGCCTTGTCGGACGGGCCCTGCGCCTCGCCCTCCTCGTCGGCCAGCGGGTCGATGCTCGCCGGGTCCTCCCGGCCGGGCCGCTTCTTGCCGACGACCACCAGGTAGACCACGGCACCGATGAACACCACGATCGACGTCCAGTCGTTCAGCCGCAGGCCGAAGTAGACGTGCGCCTCGTCGATCCGCAGCCACTCGGTCCAGAACCGGCCCACCGTGTACGCGGCCACGTACAGCGCGAAGGCCCGGCCGTGCCCCAGCTTGAAGCGGCGGTCGGCCCAGATCACCAGCAGCGCGACCCCGACGCACCAGATCGACTCGTACAGGAAGGTCGGGTGGTAGACGCCCTTGACGACCTCGCCGCCCGGCAGCGTCTTGTCGATCTCCAGGCCCCACGGCAGCGTGGTCGGCCGGCCGTACAGCTCCTGGTTGAAGTAGTTGCCCCAGCGGCCCATCGCCTGCGCGAGCGCGATGCCCGGCGCGATGGCGTCCGCGTACGCGGGCAGCGGCACGCCCCGCCGGCGGCAGCCGATCCAGGCCCCGACCGCGCCGAGCGCGACGGCGCCCCAGATGCCGAGGCCGCCCTCCCAGATCTTGAAGGCGTTCCAGGGGTTCTTGCCGGCCCCGAAGTACAGCTGGTGGTCGGTGATCACGTGGTACAGCCGGCCGCCGACCAGGCCGAAGGGCACAGCCCAGACGGCGATGTCGCCGACCGTGTGCTTGGCACCGCCCCGGGCGACCCAGCGCTTGCTGCCGAGCCAGACGGCCACGACGACACCGAGGATGATGCAGAAGGCGTAGGCGCGCAGCGGGATCGGTCCGAGGTACAGGACGCCCCGCGACGGGCTGGGAATGTAGGCGATATCCATGGCGGTTCCGACGCTACAGGGTCTGCGGCCCCTGCTGGGCACCCCCGGGGTCACAGATACCGAACAACGGGCACCGGGAACGGCGCCGCCGCCCCCTCCGGACGGGGAGGAGGCGGCGGCGGTCACCCGGCGGTGTGCGGGGCTCAGCCCGCGGTCGGCGACGGGTTGTTGGCCTCCGAGGCGGTGCTGGTGGGCGCCGGGGTCTGCCCGTTGGAGCCCGCGGTGCCCAGCTGCTTGCCCTGGTTGGCGGCGTCGACCCACTTCACCAGGTTCGCCGGGGTGATCTCCTCGGCACCGTTCTTGGGGTAGACCGGCTGGCCGTTGAGCAGCACGGTCGGGGTGGACTTGTAGCTGGACTTGTCGAAGTCCTGCTGCACGGACGACACCCATCCGCCGTACTTGTTGTCGTTGACGCAGGCCTGGAAGGCGGGCGTGTCGAGGCCGTCGACCTGCTTGGCGAGGTTGATCAGGACGGCCTTGTCGCCGAAGGCGTCGCTGGTCTCGTCCGGCTGGTTGCGGTACAGCACGTCGTGGAAGTCCCGGAAGTGCCCGGCGTCCTGGGCGCAGGCCAGCGCGTTGGCGCCGGCCTTGGAGCCCTTGCCCGGGACGGCCCGGTCGATGAACGACACGATGTGGTAGTTGGTGTAGATCTTGCCGGCGTCTTCCAGCTGGTCGACGGTCGAGGAGAACTCGCGCTCGAAGATCCCGCAGGCCGGGCAGCGCGGGTCCTCGTAGACGGTGAGGACGGCCGGGGCGTTGGCCGAGCCGGCCGGGATGACCAGGTTCTTGTCGCCGATCGTCCCGGCGGGGGCGGCGACCGGGGTCTCCGGCTTGGAGCGCTGGTTCTGCACCACGACGCCGGTGACCACGGCGGCGGCGATCACCACGAGCACCGCGCCGCCCACCAACAGCTTCTTCCTGCGCTTGGACGTGGCCTCGTCGGCCACCCGTTGCTCCAGCATCCGCTCGCGGGCGGTGCGCTTGCCTTCTCGGTTCTTCTCGCTCATTGCCTTGACATCCACAATCGGGAGGGCCTTCGTGGGGTGGGGTGGGGGTGCGGCGGGGGCCGGCCGGTCAGCTCGCCAGCCAGCCGTCCGCCGAGAACCTGGTGCGGGGCCGCCACAGCAGCCACCCGGCCAGCAGGAGGAACCCGGTGTCGCGCAGGATCTCCTGGAGGTACTCGGTCTGCGAGGCGTCGACGTGCCCGCCGCCGCCGAAGCAGCCGCAGTCGATCGAGATGCCGCGCGCCCAGGCGGCGGCGATCCCGGCGATGAAGGTGAGCAGCAGCAGCGCGGAGACGCCGGCGACGATCCGGACGCCGAGGCCGATCACCAGCAGCAGGGCGAGCGCCAGCTCCAGGAAGGGCAGGGCGTAGCCGACCGGCTTGACCAGGCCCTCGGGCAGGATCTCGTAGGCGCGGACGGCCTGGGCGGCCTCCGCCGGGTCGGCGATCTTGGCCAGGCCGGCCCAGCCCCAGACCACCGCGAGGCCGAGCCGGACGACGGTGCCCAGCCACGGACTCCAGGCCGACACCGGCCGCCGGGCGGGCGGCGCGGGCGCCGGGTCACCGGGCTGCGCTGCCGGGCCGGCCATCAGGGAACCCCCCTCGGGAAACTCGTTCACTTCCTGATGAACCGTAAGGGATGAAGGGCGGTTCCTCCATATTCAGGAATTAAGCCGGATGGGTGACATCTGGTGATGGTGTGTCCGAATTCGGCGAACGTCCGTTCAAGGGCGGGCGGCCGGGCGGAAGGCCGTGGTCGATCAGGTCCGCGCGGCTCTCAGGAGCGGCAGCCGGGCGGGCGCCCCGGGTCGAACAGGTCGGCGCGGCCCTCGTGGTGCGGGTGGGCGGCCCGCTCGGCGGCGTCCCAGCGGGCCGCCTCGGCGCAGGCGTACGCGTCCCGCACGGCCCGCTCGGCACCGCGCCTGGCCAGCGCCTGCCCCACCTCGGTGTGCGCGCCGACGGCGGCGCCGAGCGCCAGCGCGGCGGCGGCCGCCCGCAGCAGAACGGCCCGATGGAGACCCGGCACCGGCTCACTCCTTCGCTCGCTCGGCAACCCCCGTGCACCTCGTTCGTGCACTCGTCCCTCCACTCAACGCCGGTCAACCCCGGCTGATGCGTGTGCCCGTCGCTGTTCACCCGTTCGGGGCCGCGCGGGCGCCGCCACCCGGCGAGCCGGGCGCACGCAAACGCGACGGCCCGCCGCCCACGAAGGGCGACGGGCCGTCAGGTGGTACGGGGTCAGCGCCGGCGGACGCCCGCCGCCAGCTCGCCGGCCAGGGCGCGCACCGCGTCCAGCGCGGCCGCCTCGTCGTCACCGGCCTCCAGGATCCGCTTCACGAACGCGGAGCCCACGATCACACCGTCGGCGAAGCCCGCCACCTCCGCGGCCTGCGCGGGGGTGGAGACGCCGAGGCCGACGCAGACCGGCAGGTCGGTGGTGGCCCGGGTGCGGGCGACCAGGTCCTCGGCGAGCGAGCCGACCTGGGCGCGGGTGCCGGTCACGCCCATCACGGCGGCCGCGTAGACGAAGCCGCTGCCGGCCGCGGTGACCTCGGCCAGGCGCGGGTCCTTGCTGCTGGGGGCGACCACGAACACGGTGTCGAGCCCGTGCTCGTCCGCCGCCTTGCGCCACTCCTCGGACTCCTCCACCGGCAGGTCCGGCAGGATGCAGCCGGCGCCGCCCGCGGCGGCGAGGTCGGCGGCGAAGCGCGCGGTGCCGTAACGGTCGACCGGGTTCCAGTACGTCATCACCAGCACCGCCGCCTCGGGATGCGCGGTGGCGACCTCCTGGACGGTGCGCAGCACGTCCTTGATCCGCACGCCGCCGCGCAGCGCGATGTCGTCGGCGGTCTGGATGACGGCGCCGTCCAGGACCGGGTCGGAGTGCGGCAGGCCGACCTCGACGATGTCGCAGCCGCCCTCGATCAGGGCGTTGATCGCCCGGATGCCGCCGTCGACGGTCGGGAAGCCGCCCGGCAGGTAGCCGATCAGCGCGGCGCGGTCCTCGGCCTTGGCGGCCGCCAGGATGCCACTGAGCTTCGATGCCATGGTCACTTACCCCCGTGGGCCGCGTCGTGGGCCGAACCGCCGGCCGGCTCGTCGTACAGGCCGAAGTACTCGGCCGCGGTGTGCATGTCCTTGTCGCCGCGCCCGGAGAGCGAGACCAGGATGGTGGCCTCGGGCCCGAGCTCGCGGCCCAGCTCCAGGGCGCCGGCCAGCGCGTGGGCGCTCTCGATGGCCGGGATGATGCCCTCGGTGCGGGACAGCAGCCGCAGCGCCTGCATGGCGGCGTCGTCGGTGACGGGGCGGTACTCGGCCCGTCCGGTGTCCTTCAGCCAGGCGTGCTCCGGACCGACGCCCGGGTAGTCGAGGCCGGCGGAGATGGAGTGCGACTCGATGGTCTGGCCGTCCTCGTCCTGGAGGACGTAGGTGCGCGAGCCGTGCAGCACGCCGGGGTCGCCCTTGGTGAGGGTGGCGGCGTGCCTGGGGGTGTCGGCGCCCTCGCCGGCGGCCTCGCAGCCGATCAGGCGCACGCCGGCGTCGGGGATGAACTCGTGGAAGATGCCCATCGCGTTGGAGCCGCCGCCGACGCAGGCGACGACGGCGTCGGGCAGCCGCCCGGTGCGGTCGAGCACCTGCTGGCGGGCCTCGATGCCGATGACCCGGTGGAAGTCGCGGACCATCATCGGGAAGGGGTGCGGGCCGGCCACGGTGCCGAACAGGTAGTGGGTGGAGTCCACGTTGGCGACCCAGTCGCGGAACGCCTCGTTGATGGCGTCCTTGAGGGTGCGGCTGCCGGAGGTGACGGACACCACCTCGGCGCCGAGCATCCGCATCCGGGCGACGTTCAGCGCCTGGCGCTGGGTGTCGACCTCGCCCATGTAGATGGTGCAGTCGAAGCCGAACAGGGCGCAGGCGGTGGCGGTGGCCACGCCGTGCTGGCCGGCGCCGGTCTCGGCGATGATCCGGGTCTTGCCCATCCGCCGGGTGAGCAGGGCCTGGCCCAGCACGTTGTTGATCTTGTGCGAGCCGGTGTGGTTGAGGTCCTCGCGCTTGAGCAGGACGCGCGCGCCGCCCGCCTCGGCGGAGAAGCGGTGCACGTCGGTCAGCGGGCTCGGGCGGCCGGTGTAGTCCTTGAGCAGGCCGTCGAGTTCGGCGGCGAAGGCCGGATCGGTCTTGGCCTTCTCGTACTCCTCGGCGACCTGCTCGACCGCGGCGACCAGCGCCTCGGGGATGAAGCGGCCGCCGTAGGCACCGAAGTAGCCTCGGGCGTCCGGCACCTGGGCGCCGGGCAGGTAGTCCTTCGCGGACTTGTCGGACATGGTGGAGTCCTTTGGGAGATGACGACAGGGACGTCTCGTGGCTGGGCTCAGCCGGATGTCCGTCGCCATCGGCGGCCCGGCACCTGCCCGGGCTCGCAGCCGATCACGTAGCGCACCCGCCGCCCCAGCACCCGGCGTGCGGGCGCGCGGCAGCCGCGCGGGCGGCAACCGGGGGCGAGGCGGGTGGCGATCTTCATGTCGGCGGGTCAGTCCTTGTGCCGGACGGCGGGGTGGGCGCCGGCCGCGACCAGGTCGGCGACCGCGGCACGCGGGTCCTTGCCGGTCACCAGGGACTCGCCGACCAGGACGGCGTCGGCGCCCAGGTTGGCGTAGGAGATCACGTCCAGCGGGCCGCGCACGCCGGACTCGGCGATCTTGACGACGCTGTCCGGGATGGCGTGGACGACGTTGCCGAAGGTGTTGCGGTCCACCTCAAGGGTCTTGAGGTTGCGGGCGTTGACGCCGATGATCCGCGCCCCGGCGTCCACCGCGCGCTTGATCTCCTCCTCGTCGTGCACCTCGACCAGCGGGGTGAGGCCGATCGACTCGGCCCGCTCGATCAGCGACACCAGGGCCGACTGGTCGAGGGCGGCGACGATCAGCAGCGCGAGGTCGGCGCCGTGCGCGCGGGCCTCCCACAGCTGGTAGGCGGTGACGATGAAGTCCTTGCGCAGCAGCGGGGTGTCCACCGCCGCGCGGACGGCGTCCAGGTCGGCCAGCGAGCCGCCGAAGCGGCGCTGCTCGGTGAGCACGCTGATCGCGGCGGCGCCACCGGCCGCGTAGTCGCTCGCCAGGGCGGCCGGGTCGGCGATCGCGGCCAGGGCGCCCTTGGACGGGCTGGAGCGCTTCACCTCGCAGATCACCCGGACCCCGTCGCCCTTGAGCGCGGCGACGCCGTCCTTGGCCTCCGGGGCCTTGGCGGCGAGTTCCTTGAGCTGGTCCAGGGAGACCCGGGCCTGCCGTTCGGCGAGGTCCTCGCGGACCCCCTCGATGATCGTGTCGAGCACACTCATGCGCACACCTCGCTTCGCTCAGCAGGCGCTGCGCGCAACACGCACCTGTCAATGGTTCGCTCGCTCACGCGAAGTGCCCCCAACATTTCTGTTCGTTCGCCGGCGACGAGCCGTCCGGGCGGTGGCCCGGCGGCACTTCGATGGTATCGGCACCCGGGGGCGCGGGGCGCATCCGCCCGGTGTGCGTCTCGCGTGCCGGACGCCCCCCTGGGCGGCTCCCAACTGCGGTTTCACCGGTTCCCCGGCGGTGCCCGAACGCGCGGTGCGGACCAAGTGGACCGATGTACGGGCCCCGGTGTGGACCGGTGCGCGAGCCTGCGCGGCTCGCTACCCGTCGGCGTGGGCGATCAAACCAGCAGGGGCGCCAGCCCCGCCCCGACGGGCAGGTTGCGCACCACCGTGAACACCAGCAGCAGCAGGAGGATCAGCACCCAGCGCCGGGCCCCGACCGGGGGCCTGGGCCGCGGCCCGGCGCCGGTCAACGCGGCCCAGGCCCAGCGCAGCCACAGCAGCGCCAGGACGCCGAACAGCAGGACGGCCGCGGCGTTGTCGTGCAGCGCGCCGGTGAAGTCCCCGTGGGCCAGCGCGTGGACGCAGCGCAGCCCCCCGCAACCGGGGCACCACCAGCCGGTGGCGGCCAGGAAGGGGCAGTCGGGGTAGTGCCCGGGGGTGTTCGGGTCCACCGCGGCGACGTAGACGGCGGGGACGGCCACCGCCGCCAGCGCGGCCAGCGGCGGGCCGAGCCGGCGCAGGACGGGCGGCAGGGCGGAGGTGGTGGAGGCGGAGGTCACGCCCCGATTCTGCCCGTGCCGGGCCCGGACAGAACGAAACGGCGGGCGTGGCGCGCCCGCCGTTCGGTACTGCTACAAGTCGGTACAGCTACCAGTCGGTACCGCTACCAGTCGGTACCGCTGCGAGGAGTCCGTCGTCAGGCGGCGACGGCGGCCCGGGCCGCGTGCTGCTCCTCGTGCGAGGTGTACACGTTGGTGCTCGGCTGCTGGCCCATGCCCGCCATCGACATGGCCTTGCCGACCACGCCGCCGGCCAGGATGACCGCGATGCCGGCCCAGACCAGCATCACCGACGGGAGGATCATCGCGACCCCCGCGATCCCGAAACCGATGAACGTGATGGTCACGCCGGTCCAGGCGGCGGTGGTGTGACCGTGTGCTGCTGCTGCCATCTGAGTGGTGCTCCTAGCCTCTCGGGGCCCGGCCGGGCCTGCGGGGCCGCCGGCGGGTTGACGGGTTCCATTGTGCCGGGCCACACACCGGCGGCCCAAAGCGGGTGGCGGGTCTATCGCGTCACACCGCCGCCGGGGCCCGTTGAGGGCTGCTGAGGCCTACTGGGGCCCGCTGAGGCCGAAGCCCGGGCCCGCTCGGGCCCGGCACTCAATACCGGCGCTCAGACCGCGGTCGGGTCCTCGCCCCGGTCCAGCGCCTTCCACAGGTCGGCCGGGGTCTCGCTCTTCGCCGGGGCCTTGCGGGTGGGCGCCTCGTAGCGGCTGCCCATGGCCGGCCAGCTCCGGCCGTAGCGGAGGGTGAGCAGCCCGGCGACGGCCAGCAGCAGCCCGCCGGCCAGCGCCACCCAGGGCCAGCCGGTGTGGCCGACCTCGGTGGCCGCCGACCCGGACAGCGCCAGCTTGCGGGCCGCCTCGGCGTCCAGCGCGGCGGTGTCCCCGGCGCCCGCGGCCGAGGCGGCGGCCGCGCCGAGGCCCGCCAGCAGGGTCAGCGCGCCGACCGCGAGCCGGCCCGCGCCGCGCACCGCGAACACCGCGACGGCCGCCGCGAGCCCCACCAGGGCCAGCCCGCCCGGGAGTTCGGAGATCGCGCCGCCGGAGACGGACACCGCCAGGGTGCCGGCCCGGCCCTCGGCCCAGACCCGGCCGACGGCGGTCAGCACCAGCACGGCGCTCAGCACGGTCAGCAGGAGCATCACGCCGAGCGTCCGGCGGCCCGACGCGGGGGCCGGCGGGGCGGGTACGGGGGTCTGGTCAGGTGCGCTCACCCGTCCACTATCCCCCGCCCGGCGTCCGGCCCCGCACCCGGGGTGGGCGGCCCGGCCGGGAACTCGTCCGTCCGCAGCACCAGCGTCCGCCCGGCGAGCGGCAGGAACAGGTCGTTGCCGAACGGCACCCGCTCCGCCTCCCGGTACCCGCCGTCGGCGGACGGCGCGGTGTGCACGGTGCAGGCCGCCGCCGCCGGATCGACCACCACGTACAGCGGGATCCCGCTGCGCGCGTACGCCAGCGCCGCCTCGGCGAGGTGCGGCCGGGCCACCTCCAGGACGGCCTCGACGTCGCCCCCGGCGTACCGGCCCCGGCCGTCGGGCTCCGCCCCCGGGGCGGTCACCGTCAGGTCGGGGATCGGGGCGGGGGCGTCGGTCACGGCGCCGGACAGCACCCGGCCGTGCCCGCCCAGCTGGTCCTCGATCTGGGCGGCCGCATCGAGCACGACCACCCGCCGCAGTTCGTCGGGCGACACCTCGGACATCCCGGCCGCCTCCCTCGACGACTCACGGCTTACAGCTCACGACTGTCGACTCACGACAGTTCCGGCGTCCGCAGCGTATTGGCGGTGGCGACGGCCCGCAGCACGGCGGCCGCCTTGTTGCGGCACTCGGTGTCCTCCCCGTGCGGGTCGGAGTCCGCGACCACGCCCGCGCCGGCCTGCACGAAGGCGGTGCCGTCGCGCAGCACGGCGGTGCGGATCGCGATCGCGGTGTCGGAGTCCCCGGCGAAGTCCAGGTAGCCGACGCAGCCGCCGTACAGGCCGCGGCGGGTGGGCTCCAGCTCCTCGATGATCCGCATCGCGCGGGGCTTGGGCGCGCCGGACAGGGTGCCGGCCGGGAAGCAGGCGGTCAGCACGTCGAAGGCGGTCCGCCCGGGCGCCACCCGGCCGGTGACGGTGGAGACGATGTGCATCACGTGGCTGTAACGCTCGATGTGCATGAAGTCGACCACCTCCACGCTGCCCGGCTCGCAGACCCGGCCGAGGTCGTTGCGGCCCAGGTCGACCAGCATCAGGTGCTCGGCCCGCTCCTTGGGGTCGGCGAGCAGTTCGGCGGCCAGCGCCGCGTCCTCGTGCGGGGTGGCGCCGCGGTGTCTCGTCCCGGCGATCGGGTGCACCATCGCCTCGCCGCCGGTCACCTTGACCAGCGCCTCCGGGCTGGAACCGACCACGTCGAAGCCGCCCTCGGCGGTGCCGTCCGGCCCCGGGAAGCGGAACAGGTACATGTACGGGCTGGGGTTGGTGGTGCGCAGCACGCGGTAGACGTCCAGCGCCGAGGCCGGGCAGGGCGCCTCGAAGCGCTGCGAGGGGACGACCTGGAAGGCCTCGCCGGCCCGGATCCGCTCCTTCACCACCTCCACCGCCGCCCGGTACGGCGCGCCGCCGAACGGGGAGCGGGCCTCGCCCGGCCCGGCCGGGGTGAAGGTGGCCAGGCCCGGGTCGACCGGCTTGAGCAGGTCGGCCTCCATGGCGTCCAGCCGGGCCACCGCGTCCGCGTAGGCCTCGTCCACGCCGCTGGCCAGGTCGTTGTGGTTGACGGCGTTGGCGATCAGCAGCACCGTGCCGTCGACGTGGTCGAGCACGGCGAGGTCGGTGGCGAGCATCATGGTCAGCTCGGGCAGCCGCAGGTCGTCCGGGTTGAGGTCGGGCAGCTTCTCCAGCCGGCGGACGACGTCGTAGCCCAGGTAGCCGACCAGGCCACCGGTGAGCGGCGGCAGGCCGTCGTCGTCGCGGCGCGGGGTGTGCAGCGCCTCCAGCGCGGCGCGCAGCACCTGCAAGGGGTCGCCGCCGGTCGGGATGCCGACCGGCGGGGTGCCCAGCCAGCGGGCCTCGCCGTCCTCCCCGACGGTGAGGACGGCGGCGCTGCGGACGCCGACGAAGGAGTAGCGCGACCAGCTGCGGCCCTGCTCGGCGGACTCCAGCAGGAAGGTGCCGGGCCGCTCCTCGGCGAGGCTGCGGTACAGGCCGATCGGGGTGAGACCGTCCGCGAGGAGCCTGCGGGTGACCGGGATGACCCGGGTGTCGACGGCGAGCTTGCGGAAGGCTTCGAGATCCATGGCGAGCGGCACCTTCTGGAGATCCGGTAGGAGGAGCAGGAGGAGGGGTCAGGCAAGCGGGAGCACGTCGGCGTCGAAGCAGGTGCGGTCGCCGGTGTGACAGGCGGCACCGGTCTGGTCGACCTTCACCAGCAGGGTGTCGCCGTCGCAGTCCAGCGCCACCGACTTGACCGCCTGGGCGTGGCCGGAGGTGTCGCCCTTCACCCAGTACTCGCGGCGGCTGCGGCTCCAGTAGGTGCAGCGGCCGGTGGTGAGCGTGCGGTGCAGCGCCTCGTCGTCCATCCAGCCCAGCATCAGCACCTCGCCGGTGTCGTACTGCTGCGCGATCGCCGGGAGCAGGCCGTCCTCGGTGCGCTTGAGGCGCGCGGCGATCTCGGGGGCCAGGGCGGTGGTGCCAGGGGTGGCGGGTGTGGTGGACATGGGGCCATTGTTGCAGTCCGGCCCGCAGCCCCGGCGCGGCCTGCGCCCTGCGCCGTGCGCCTTGTGCGGTGGGCCCTACCCCGTGGGCCCTACGCGGTGCGCGCACAACCGCCGGGCCGGATCCGTGCGGCCGGGGAGCCTATCCCGCCCCACCCCGAACCTCGCCGTAAAGGGGCGATTTCGGCCAACCGCCTGCCGGGCGGGCCCCGCGTGGGCCATCCTCATGGCCATGACCTCCGAGCAGCAGCCGCCCGCAGCCGCCGACCCCCGCCCGTCCCGGGGCCTGGTCCTCGCCGTCGTGGCCGTCCTGGCCGTGCTGCTCGCGGTGGTGGCCACCGTCCTGCTCTGGCCGGAGGAGCGCAAGCCCGCCGCCGCGCCACCCCCGCCCACCCCCACGGCCACCCCGACCCCGACACCCACCCCCACACCGACACCCACCCCGACCAAGTCCCCGCCCTACGCCTTCTTCCCGGTCGGCGCCTGCTTCGACCACCCGCAGCTCAGCCCGGTGATCACCAAGGCCGAGGAGCGCCCCTGCACCGGCGAGCACGACGGCCAGGTGATCGCCGACCTGAAACTGGCCGACGGCCTGACCGGCGAGATCCCGATCTCGCTCGCCATGCGCGAGGGCTGCAAGGAGGCCGAGGCCGCCGCCAAGGCCCGCCAGAACGACGGGAAGACGTACTACGGCCGCCAGTTCGGCCCCGCCCAGGCCAACTACCAGCAGGGCTGGCGGGACTACACCTGCACCCTGACGGCCTCCAACAAGCAGGGCGGCCCCAAGCTCACCGGCAACCTGCACTGACAGCCTCTATCGTGGCGCCATGTCGAACCACGCCCTCGCCGAACGCCACCGCCTCGCCGCACTCCTGGCCGCCGCCGGGCCGGACGCCCCCACCCTCTGCGCCGGGTGGACCACCCGCGACCTCGCCGCCCACCTGGTGATCCGGGAACGCCGCGCCGACGCGGCGGCCGGCATCCGGGTCGGCGCCCTCGCCGACTGGACCCACCGGGTGCAGTCCGCGTACGCCGAGCGCCCGTACGAGGAACTGCTGAAGCTCTTCCGCTCCGGCCCGCCGGTGTTCTCCCTGTTCGCCCTGCCCGGCGCCGACGAGGCCGCGAACACCGTCGAGTACTACGTGCACGCCGAGGACGTCCTGCGGGCCGCCGACGACTGGACGCCCTCCCCGGTGCCCGCCGGCCGCGCCGAAGCCCTGTGGCGCCGACTGCCACTGCTGGCCCGCATGGAAGCCGGCCGCCGCTCCCCCGTCCGCCTGACCCTGCGCCGCCCCGACGGCCAGTCCCTCACCGTCGGCCCCGCCGGCTCCCCCACCGTCCAACTCACCGGCGAACCAGGCGACCTGGTCCTCTTCACCTACGGCCGCGGCACCCACACCACCCTCACCGCAGACGGCTCCCCCGACGCCCTCGAAGCCCTCCGCCACGTCCTCCCCCTGCCGTAAGCCGCGTTGCCCCTCCACAGACGAGAAGGGGCAACACATCATGAACGAAGCCAGGGAAATATCAATTCGGGTTTCGCCCCTCGGCATGCCGAGGGGCGAAACCCGAAGAAAGGCACCTGGCCACTGGTCAAACGCGGCATCGGCAACCTCGCCGTCGCCAACATCGACCACCTGGCCAAAGCCGTCAACCAACCTCGCCTGCTACCAGAGCACACGCGCACGGCGCTCACTGTTGAACCCAAGACCATGCCGATAGATCTCCGGTACCCAGTAGCGTCCGTCTGAACCCTTGCTGAAGACCCCGGAATCGAGAAGCAGGTCCGCCTCCGCAACAGTCAGCTCGACCTGCTCGAGTTCGAACGGAACAAGGACAGAGTGGCCGAGCCCCTGCATGTGCACCAACAATCGACCAATTTCCTTGTCCTCCTCCCCCACTGAAGCAATCTTGTTCTTGCTGCATTCGAGCAAGGCCTTACGCATTGCAGTGGGGACGAGCACGCGATCGTCCACCGTGTCGTTGTACTGCTCCGAGTTCTTGGCGGCAGTTGCAAGAAACATGACCACGTCTCGCGCCTGCACCTGGCCATTGAAGTCCCCGAGTGCTGCAGGGACCCATAGGTGAGAGCGCGCCTCGCGAGATCTCGCACTGCCCATCTTCCAACCCCACACCTGGATGAGACTGTCAATCAGCTCGCCCTCCGAGAGATCAGTGATCCCGGGGAGTGGAACGGGTTCAGGTAGTGCTTCGGCATGTGCAGCCACCCAGAGCGCAAGACGCAGCGCCTCTTCTTTACTCCAATGCAAGGCGTAGTGATCGTACCTGCCGAGGAGTTGTGCACTGTTCTGCCGAACCGCTCCGGTAACAAGGTCACGCCGGACGAAGACCACGAGCCCGAAGGGCCGGCCGCGTAGCGATCGAAGCCATCCCAGAACATCGATCAGCAGAACCCTCAGTGCAGTGCGCTTCGCATCGCTGTCCAGGTTCTGCAGAAGGTCCTCGAGGCCGTCGATCACGAAGACCGCCTTAGCCCGTCGGCCGAGATCGATCAATGCCTCTTCCGGAGTCCGCCGTTCGGAGGCCTCCAGTCCGCAGGCCATTGCCATGCATTCCAACCACAGACTTCGCCAACCGAGTTCGTCCTGACCACCGAGCCTGCCCAGACCAGCCTTCACTTTGTCCGAGATACTCGATGCGATGACATCCCGCCGTGGCACGTCCCCGTGCACCGACGCGAAAGCATCACGCAAGTCCTGTGGCTCGAGATCCCTGTGCTCCAGGTTCGCTGACTCCAGAACAGGAACAATGGGCGCTTCAACCGTGACACCACCGATCCCGGACTGCGCCGCAAACGTCTGCCATGTCCGCGCCGCACATGCCTTCGCGTACATGAATGTCTTACCAGCTCCCTTCGCCCCCACCACTAGAGCCTGTGGCAGCTCGGTCCGATGGTCAGCGAGCAGGCGACGGAGAGGTTCCGTTACGAGAAAGCCACCAGCCGAAGAGAGTCCGCTCTGCTCCGCGTAGACGAGGTTCTCGGCGGTCCGGGCGAGGTTGCGCCGCAGTTGACCGTATTCCACCGCCACCCCGGGCATAGGTCCACCAGCAGTGCGGGGTCCGGGCGTCGGAAGGAGAGACTCGAGTCCGTCGGCGACTCCACACGACGAAATCACGTCCAGTACCGCGTCCCAGGAAGAAGGAAGGGCGAGGAGCTCCTCCTTGAAGGGGCTTAGTACCGGCTGGGCAAGCAGCGCCGCATCAACGGATTCCGTGCCGTCTCCGCCAGTCCCCGCTGGTCCACGGAGCGCACTTCCGAGAGCCGCCGAAAGCATGCTGCGCGCAGCATCGGCCTGAACCGTGTGAGTGTCCATCCGGTATTGGGTGACAATGACCGACGTTGCAGGGTCAGTACCCTGCACAGTAGGCGCCTTTCCGCCAAGCTGTCGCACCATCAACTCTGTTCCTGCGAGAGATTGATGACTCAGCGTAGTTACGAAGACGCGCTGCACCCTAGGGTCAAGGAGCACCGGTGCAGAGAGTTCGGAGGCGCCGGCTCTGAGGTCGACGACGACCGTGTCTGCTCCGAGCCGTGCTCCCAGGGCCGCCAGAGCCTCCGTGACGAAGTATGCCGACCGCCCAGGGGAAAGAAGGTCCGCTGGCTCGATCCGGGGCGGGGCCAACGTCACGCGACGGCTCGACGGCATAACAGTGACACTCCCGCCACTCGCGTAGTGGCCAGCCTGCTGATTGGGCAGGTAAGCGGCTGCGATGTCGACCGCCGCCTTAGAGTCGTTGTTCTCCCCACCCTGGAGAAGAGTGATGAAGTCCTCGTAGGTGAAGTCGCACTGCCCGCCCTGTTCCTTATGCATCCAGGTGATGCCAGGAGCTTCCAGGTCGGCGTCGATCAACAGGACCTTCCCGCCGCTTCGTGCCAGCCTGTCGGCGACTGCCACGGCGTGTACCGTACGCCCGACCCCTCCCTTGAAGGAGTGGAATGCCATGATCTGCACATCGTCAGCAAATGTTGGCAAATCAGGCCGCTGAAGAGGTTCTGCCAACTGGCGGGTAATGTGCTTCTCCCGAAGCAACGGGACGCGCTTCCTCGCCGCACCAAGTTGTTCAACGTCGACGCTGAGCTCGACCCGCAGTCCGGTGAACTTGGTGGTCCGAGGATCGTCAAGGCCGAGCAATAGGTCGCCGTCAGCCCACCCCGCCGATCCGGTACCGAACGCTTCGTCCAGCCAGCGTTTCACTGTTTCTGGATCGACGCTGGTCCTGGTGACCAGTTCCAGACAGTCCCACCAGCCGTCTGCGGCGACGAGCCAGTCTGGCCACTCCCCTGCCAAAGCCAGCCTGGTCAAATGCTCATCCACATCGACCCAGCTGAAGAGGTGGCCAGGAGGCATGATTCCGCTGTCCATGATTTCCAGCTTTCCAGGTTCTGTCACGAATCCGCCCCCTAGTCCTGTTCGCACCATGAGATGAGCTCGTCCAGCAGGTCACGGGCCTTCTTCTCGTCCTCGACATGCAGTTTCACACCATAACGCCAGGCCTGGTGCAGATCGGCTAGGGCCACGTTCACTCCGGGCTGTCCAACAGCGCGACAGTTCTTCATCCCCTTTAGAGCAGCACCCAGACGCTGCGGCAGACCTAGATCCTTCGCCAACTTCCAGAGATCGTGTGTCGGCTCGAGATACGAAGTGTCCCGAAGGCCCCGACGCGCCAGCACCCTCTCCTTGAGCGCGCACTCCGCCGCATAGAAGAGAAGGAGGCAGGAGGTGACCGTATCCCCATCGTCCGCTACCTTGCTCGCGCTGTCCCGCAACTGCATCCGCCGTCTACGGAGCGCCGCCACCCCGACGTGAAGCACCATGCCACACATCATCGCACCGGAGCTGTTGGCCAGACACCGATGTGATCAAACATCTGAAAGAGACTCACCTGCTCATCGACTGTGGAGCTGCAGCCGATGAGCAGGATACCCAGCTGATCGACCAGATCCGCTGTGCATAGCCAGCCTGGCTGCTATGCATGGCGGGAAACGGGTCGCCGCTGCACTCGCCGCCGGCGCGTCGACCTCACCACCAGTCGGCGTCTCCGTGGTGGCGGCGTCGGGTTCGCATGCGAGGTCGGAGGAGCGCGAGGCGAGGAGCCGGTGGGCAACGAGAGCGGGGACCTTCAGGGTGAGGGTACATCGGCCCCAGTTGGCGGCGGTGAGGCAGGTGACGAACACGCCCATGGTCCAGTCGTCGAGGTCACGGAGGAACCCTCACTCGTACCGGTGCGACGGGTCCTCAACGACCTCCGTCAGGTGCACGGTCACCAGGCGCTTCGGCGCGGGATCTGCCCCCTTCGCCACAGCCAGTACCCGGTCCTCCCAGGAGGCGACCAACTCGTCCGCGGCGGACCGAGCCTGGGCGTAGCCCTTGCAGTTGGGACGCATCCCGTGCGTGAAGTGGTAGGAGATGTAGGTGCGCTCGCTCGGCGGGCCCCAGCCGCCCGCCGCCTCGTCCTGCCACTCCCGCCACAGAGTCTTCAGACTCCTCGTGATCTCCTCATGCGAGCCGACCGCCGTGAACGCGGAGTCACCGGAAGGCAGTTCCGGCTCCTCCAGAAGTGCCGCGGCCGCAGCTGCCGGGAGTCCTTCCGGATCGAGGTCGTCGACCGAGCGGGCGGGCACGCCCAGGACGTAGGCCTCCATGATGACCGTGTAAAGGGCCTGGTCGATGCGGCTCCGGCGTTCCAGCAGGCTGGGGAAGAAGCTGCCGGTGCGGACTTTGGGGATGGCCAGTTCCAGGTCGCCGGCCTGCGTAATCAGGGTCTTGTCGCGGTGGCCGTTGCGCCAGGTGGTACGGGTGTCGGTGCGCTTACCGGGTTCGGCCCCGATCCGGGCGGTCGCCTCGGCCTCGATCAGCTCCTACAGGAGCCGCTGGGCCAGGGCCCTGATCAACTCGATTCCGTCCGCCGTACGCAGTGACTCCATGAGGCGGAGTAGGTCAGACCGGGACAGGGCCATCGCGCACCTCTCAATCAACGAGCGTGCCTACTCGGAGAGTTGCGCGATGGATCCTTCATGACCAGGGGTTACACCAAGATCCCTGCAACACCACTCGGCGGGACTCCATCATGTTGTGATGCGCGGTAGGCAGCTCTTCCCACGAGCGGTCAATCCCGAGTGGCGCTCCATCAACGTCAAGTTCGTGCATGGGCTCCCGTTTTCGCCCATGGGCGCTCATCGCGGGCGGTCCCAAAGAACTCCCCAAGTGGTCCCCAGGATTCTGGACCGGCTCCAGTCACGGCAAGTAACGGCAATCTGGTGCACCTTCAGCAGGCACCGTCGGCGGCTCGCAGCAGCCCGCTACGCGTTGCTGCTGACCGTCCGGGTCGCTGGGCGCAGATCAAGGTCACCTACCTACTAGCTACGGATTGTGATCTTCCGGGCTATGTGTCGTCTTGAGCGTGTCAAATCCCGGTCGGCCTCGCTGTGCTTCGCGCCCAGCCCCATGCGCTCTCGGTCAGGGCCGCATCCTCACCGGCCAGAGCGAACGCTCAAACGGCGGATGCCCTCGCTGCGGTGCCGTCGGACTCCGGGCTGGAGCTGGGAGCCTGTGAGCCGTGACCACCACCCGCCTTCACTGGGCAGACCTGCCCGGCTCCGTGCACCGGGCCGTCACTGCCCGCCTCGGGACGCCGGTCCTTGCCGCGCAGACCGTCTCGGCCGGTTTCAACTCCGAGATCGCCGCCAGACTCACCACCGCCGGGGGCGCCGTCTTCGTCAAGGGGATGCGACTGAGTCACCCACGCGTGTGGACGCAGCGGCGTGAGGCGGAGATCAACCGCTACGTGGAAGGCCTCGCCCCCACCGTCCTCTGGCACCTCGACGTCGACGGCTGGAGCCTCGTCGCGTTCGAGCACGTCGAAGCCCGCCACGCCGACTACCGGGACACCGGGGACTTGGAGCTGACGGTCGACGCCCTCAGCCGGCTCGGCCGCACCCCGTGTCCCCCGATCGAGCTGCGCCGTGCCGAGCAGCGATGGGCCGCCTACGTGGACGACCCCGGGGTACTACGCCAGTTCGGCGGCAACCACCTGCTGCACACAGACCTGAACAACGAGAACGTCCTGATCCGCGAAGACCATGCACTTCTCGTCGACTGGGCGTGGGCCACCCGGGGAGCGTCCTGGATCGACCCGGCCCTGTGGGTGGTCTGGTTGATCGCTGCGGGCGGCCACGGCCCGGCTGCGGCGGAAGCGTGGGCCGCCAGGGTCCCGGCCTGGCAGACCGGCGGTCCGACCGTGGTGGACGCCTTCGCGCAGGCTCAGGCCCGGATGTGGGCCGAGATCGCCGGAGACGATCCGGACCCGTGGACTGCCGGGCTGAACCGGGCGGCTCAGCAGTGGGCCCGTTTCCGCGGGCGCAGCTGAGGTCTCCGGCCGCTCCCCGGCTGCGGATGTCAGTGGGCGGGTGCAGACTCGCAGAGGGCCGGGGAGGGTGCGTGCGCGCGCCCGATTGGGTCCCGGCCTGGTCACGTCTTCCGTCGAAGGGGCACCACGTCATGCTCACCACCGACTTTCCGGCCGGCGCGCCCTGCTGGATCGACCTCGGCAGCCCGGACATCCCCGCCACGGCCGAGTTCTACGGCAAGGTCTTCGGCTGGACGTTCCGGTCCGGCGGCCCGGAGGCGGGCGGCTACGGCTTCTTCCAACTGGGCGACAGGACGGTCGGCGCCGTCGGCCCGCTCGACGAAGGTGACCAGCCGACCTGGACGACGTACTTCCGTACGGCCGACGTGAACGCCACCGCGCAGGCCGCCGAGCAGGCCGGCGGTTCGGTCCTGGTCCCGCCGATGGACGTCATGGGCGAGGGGTGGTTCGCCCAGTTCGCCGACCCGCAGGGGGCCAGGTTCGCGGTCTGGCAGCCGGGCGCGACCACCGGTCTGGACGTGGTGTCGGAGGACGGCGCGCTGGTCTGGTCCGAGCTGCACACTTCGGACCAGGGCGCCGGGTTCGGCTTCTACCAGGCGCTGTTCGGCTGGCGGGTGGAGAAGTTCGAGCCGGCTCCGGGCATGGACTACCGGGTGATCTCGACTTCGGAGGGCGACCAGCAGGCCACGGCCTTCGGCGGCATCGCCCCGACGATGCAGCCGGGTCAGCCCTCCGCCTGGACGCCGTACTTCGCCGCCGACGACGTGGACGCGGTGATCGCGAAGGCGACGGCGGCCGGCGGCTCGGTGCTGATGCCCGCCGAGAGCGTGCCGAACGTCGGCCGGCTGGCCTGGCTGGCGGACCCGCACGGCACGCCGTTCGCGCTGATCAAGGGCGAGCCCCGCGAACAGTCCTGAGCACGCGAGAGGGCCCGCTGCGCCGGTGCGCGGCGGGCCCTCAAGCCGTACGGCCGGTCACCGCACCGGGTGCCCGGCCTCCCGCAGCGCGTCCTTGACCTGCCCGATCCGCAGGTCCCCGAAGTGGAAGACGCTCGCGGCGAGCACCGCGTCCGCACCCGCCTCGACGGCCGGCGCGAAGTCGGCGAGCTTGCCGGCGCCGCCGGAGGCGATGACGGGCACGGAGACGGTCTTGCGGACGGCCCGGATCATCTCCAGGTCGTACCCGTCCTTGGTGCCGTCGGCGTCCATCGAGTTGAGCAGGATCTCGCCGGCGCCGAGTTCGGCCGCGCGCCCGGCCCATTCGACGGCGTCGAGGCCGGTGCCCTTGCGCCCGCCGTGGGTGGTGACCTCGTAGCCGGACGCGGTCTCGGTGCCGGGGGGGCAGCGCCGGGCGTCGACGGACAGCACCAGGACCTGCCGCCCGAAGCGCTGGGCGATCTCGCGGACCAGTTCCGGCCGGGCGATGGCGGCGGTGTTGACGCCGACCTTGTCGGCGCCGGCCCGCAGCAGCTTGTCGACGTCCTCGACGGCGCGGATGCCGCCGCCGACGGTGAGCGGGATGAAGACCTGTTCGGCGGTGCGGCGGACCACGTCGTAGGTGGTTTCCCGGTCGCCGGAGGAGGCGGTGATGTCGAGGAAGGTCAACTCGTCGGCGCCCTCGGCGTCGTAGAGCTTGGCCATCTCGACCGGGTCGCCGGCGTCGCGCAGGTTCTGGAAGTTGACGCCCTTGACCACCCGCCCGGCGTCGACGTCCAGGCAGGGGATGACACGTACGGCGAGGGTCACGGCTGATTGCCTTCCAGGGTCTTTGCCAGCCCGGCACGATAGGCGTCGAGCTCGATCTCGACCATCATCCGGGAGTCGATCAGCCCGTCGACCACCACCATGGTGGCCACCGGGCGGGCGGCGTCGAAGAGTTGGTGGTGGGCGCGGCCCACCTCGTCGGCGTCGCGGACGTGGGTGATGTACATCCGGGTGCGGACCACGTCGTCCGCCGTCAGACCGTACGCGGCGAGGGCGTTGAGCCCGACGCCGAACGCGGCGAGGGTCTGCCGGTAGGGGTCTCCCTCGTGCTCGATCCGGCCGTCCACCCAGGCGGTGGAGCCGGCCACGTGCACGTGGTCTCCCGCGGCGACCGCCCGCGAGTAGCCGAACTGGTCCTCCCAGGGGGAGAATCCGCCGACCCTGCCACGCACGATCCGACGTTCCGTCATCCTGAAACCGCCTCCAGGGCCTCTTCGAGGGTGAACTTCTGCTCGTAGAGTGCCTTGCCCACGATGGCGCCCTCGACACCCTCACCGACCAGGCCGGCGATGGCGCGCAGGTCGTCGAGCGAGGAGACGCCGCCGGAGGCGACGACGGGGCGGTCGGTGGCGGCGCAGACGTCGCGCAGCAGCTGCAGGTTGGGGCCGGTCAGGGTGCCGTCCCGGTTGACGTCGGTGACGACGTAGCGGGCGCAGCCCTCCTGGTTGAGCCGCTCCAGCACCTCGAAGAGCTGACCGCCGTCGCGGGTCCAGCCGCGGCCGCGCAGGGTGGTGCCGACGACGTCCAGGCCGACGGCGATCTTGTCGCCGTGCTCGGCGATGGCCTTGGCGACCCACTCGGGGGCTTCCAGGGCGGCGGTGCCGAGGTTGACCCGGGTGCAGCCGGTGGCGAGCGCGTTGGCGAGCGACTCGTCGTCTCGGATGCCGCCGGACAGCTCGACCTTGATGTCGAGGCGGCCGGTGACCTCGCGCAGCAGCTCGTAGTTGGTGCCGGTGCCGAAGGCGGCGTCGAGGTCGACCAGGTGCAGCCACTCGGCGCCGGCGTTCTGCCAGGCGAGGGCGGCGGCGAGGGGTTCGCCGAAGGAGGTCTCGGTGCCGGACGCGCCCTTGACCAGGCGGACGGCCTGGCCGTCCCGGACGTCGACGGCGGGAAGCAGTTCGAGGCGGCTCATAGTCACAACTCTTCCAAGCTCAGAGGGTGTTGACCCAGTTGGTCAGGAGGGCGGCGCCGGCGTCGCCGGACTTCTCGGGGTGGAACTGGGTGGCCCAGAGCGGGCCGTTCTCGATGGCGGCGACGAAGGGCTGCCCGTGGGTGGCCCAGGTGACGAGCGGGGCGTGGATCCGTGCGCTGTGGGTCTCCAGCTCCCAGTGCCGCACACCGTAGGAGTGCACGAAGTAGAAGCGGCTCTGCGGGTCGAGGCCGGCGAACATCCGGCTGCCCTCGGGCACGTCGACGGTGTTCCAGCCCATGTGCGGGATGACGGGGGCGTCCAGCGGCTCGACGACGCCGGGCCACTCGTCGCAGCCGGCCGTCTCCACGCCGTGCTCGACCCCCTTCTCGAAGAGGATCTGCATGCCGACGCAGATGCCCATGACGGGGCGGCCTCCGGCGAGCCGGCGGCCGATGATCCAGTCGCCCCGGACGGACTTCAGGCCGCGCATGCAGGCCTCGAAGGCGCCGACGCCGGGGACGAGCAGGCCGTCCGCGTTCATCGCGGTGTCGTAGTCGGAGGTGACGGTGACGTCCGCCCCGGTCCGTTCGAGCGCGCGCTGCGCGGAGCGGAGGTTGCCCGACCCGTAGTCGAGGACGACGACGTTCTTGCCCATGTTCAGGTGTCCAGTCTCTCTACGTGTCCGGAGCTCACGTGTCCAGAGCCCATGTATCCAGCGCCCATGCGGCTAGAGGCGCATGATGCCGGAGGCCAGGCACATGACCGAGCCGAACGCGAGCACCAGGATGACGCCCTTGGGCAGCTTCTGCTTCCAGAACGAGATCACGCCGCCGGCCAGGAAGAGGCCGACGAAGATGAGGGCGAGGGTCGCCTTGCTCACAGTGCACCCTTGGTCGAGGGGAGGATTCCGGCCGCGCGCGGGTCGCGCTCGGCGGCGTAGCGCAGGGCTCGGGCGAGCGCCTTGAACTGGCATTCCACGATGTGGTGGGCGTTGCGCCCGTACGGCACGTGGACGTGCAGGGCGATCTGTGCCTGGGCCACGAAGGATTCCAGGATGTGCCGGGTCATCGTGGTGTCGTACGAGCCGATCATCGGCGCCATGTGCTCGGGCTCGGTGTGCACCAGGTACGGCCGGCCGGAGAGGTCCACGGTGACCTGGGCGAGCGACTCGTCCAGCGGCACCGTGCAGTTGCCGAAGCGGTAGATGCCGACCTTGTCGCCGAGCGCCTGCTTGAAGGCGGCGCCGAGCGCGAGGGCGGTGTCCTCGATGGTGTGGTGGGTGTCGATGTGCAGGTCGCCGTCGGTCTTGACGGTGAGGTCGAAGAGACCGTGGCGGCCGAGCTGGTCGAGCATGTGGTCGTAGAACCCGACGCCCGTGGAGATGTCGGTCTTCCCGGTGCCGTCGAGGTCGATCTCGACCAGGACCGCGGTCTCCTTGGTGGTGCGTTCGACGCGTCCGATGCGGGACATACGGGTTACAGCTCCTTGATCACTGTTCGAACGGCGTCCAGGAAGGCGTCGTTCTCTGCGGGCGTGCCGGCGGTGACGCGCAGCCACCCGGGGACGCCGTTGTCACGGACCAGGACGCCCTGGTCGAGGATGGCCTGCCAGACGGCGTGGGTGTCGGCGAAGCGGCCGAACTGGACGAAGTTGGCGTCCGAGTCGGTGACCTCCAGGCCGAGCCCGCGCAGCGCGTCGACCAGCCGGTCGCGCTCCGCCTTGAGCCGGCCGACGTACCCGAGCAGGGTGTCGGTGTGCTCCAGGCAGGCCAGCGCGGTGGCCTGGGTGACGGACGACAGGTGGTACGGCAGGCGGACCAGCTGCACCGCGTCCACCACGGCCGGGTCGGCGGCCAGGTAGCCCAGGCGCAGCCCGGCCGCGCCGAAGGCCTTGGACATGGTGCGGGAGACCACCAGGTTGGGGCGGCCCTCGATGAGCGGCAGCAGCGAGGCCCGGTGCGAGAACTCGACGTACGCCTCGTCGACGACGACCAGGCTGGGCCCGGCGGCCTGCGCAGCCTCGTACAGCCGCAGCACGGTGTCGGCGGCGACGGCGGTGCCGGTCGGGTTGTTCGGCGAGCAGATGAAGACCACGTTCGGCCGGTGCTCGGCGATCGCGCCGAGGGCGACGTCCAGGTCGATGGTGAAGTCGTCGTTGCGCGGGCCGGAGATCCACTCGGTGCCGGTGCCCCGGGAGATCAGCGCGTGCATCGAGTAGGAGGGCTCGAAGCCGAGCGCGCTGCGGCCGGGGCCGCCGAAGGTCTGCAGCAGCTGCTGGAGCACCTCGTTGGAGCCGTTGGCGGCCCAGACCTGCTGCCGGGTGACGGCGAAGCCGGTGGTCCGGCCGAGGTACGCGGCGAGGCCTTCGCGCAGTTCGACGGCGTCCCGGTCGGGGTAGCGGTTGAGGTTGCGGGCGGCCTCGGCGACGCGTTCGGCGATCCGGGCGACCAGCTCCTCGGGGAGCGGGTACGGGTTCTCGTTGGTGTTCAGCTGGACGGGCACGTCCAGCTGCGGCGCGCCGTACGGGGACTGGCCGCGCAGCTCGTCGCGGATGGGGAGGTCGTCGATCCGAGTCACCCGAGTCGCACCAGCCACCGGAGTCGCACCAGCCTCAGAAGTCACAGGAGTCACAGAAGGAGTCACAGCAGTCACGATCCCGGCACCGTCCAGTCGAAGCGCGCCTTGATCGCGTCGCCGTGCCCGGGCAGGTCCTCGGCGTTGGCGAGGTTGACCACGTGCGCGGCGACGTCGGCGAGCGCGTCCCGGTCGTACTCGACGACCTGGACGCCGCGCAGGAAGGTCTGCACGGACAGGCCGGAGGAGTGGCAGGCGCAGCCGCCGGTGGGCAGCACGTGGTTGGAGCCGGCCGCGTAGTCGCCCAGCGAGACCGGGGTCCAGCGGCCGATGAAGACGGCGCCCGCGTTGACGACCTTGGCGGCCGCCGCGTGCGGGTCCCGGGTCTGGATCTCCAGGTGCTCGGCCGCGTAGGCGTTGACCACGGCGAGGCCCTGCTCCAGGTCGTCGACCAGGATGATCCCGGACTGCCGGCCGCCCAGCGCCTCGGCGACCCGCTCGCTGTGCTTGGTCCTGGCGACCTGGACGGCGAGTTCCGCCTCGACCGCGTCGGCCAGCGCCGGCGAGTCGGTGACGAGCACCGAGCCGGAGGTCGGGCCGTGCTCGGCCTGGCTGATCAGGTCGGCGGCCACGTCGGAGGGCAGCGCGCTGTCGTCGGCGAGGACGGCGATCTCGGTGGGGCCGGCCTCCGAGTCGATGCCGATCCGGCCGGCGAAGAAGCGCTTGGCGGCGGCCACGTAGATGTTGCCGGGGCCGGTGACCATGTTGACCGGCGCGCACTCCTCGGTGCCCAGCGCGAACATCGCCACGGCCTGGGCGCCGCCGACGGAGTACACCTCGTCCACGCCGAGCAGCGCGCAGGCCGCCAGGATGGTCGGGTGGACGCGGCCGTCGAACTCCTTCTGCGGCGGCGAGGTGACGGCGATGCCCTGGACGCCCGCCTCCTGGGCCGGCACCACGTTCATCACCACGGAGGACGGGTAGACGGCCAGCCCGCCCGGCACGTACAGGCCGACGCGCTCCACGGGCACCCAGCGCTGGGTGACGGTGCCGCCCGGCACCACCCGGGTGGTGTGCTCGGTGCGGCGCTGGTCGGTGTGCACGGCGCGGGCCCGGCGGATCGACTCCTCCAGCGCGGCCCGCACCTTCGGGTCCAGCGTCTCCAGGGCCTCGGTCAGCTGCTCGGCCGGGACACGGGTCGACTCCAGCCGGACGCCGTCGAAGCGCTCGGTGATCTCGATCACGGCCGCGACCCCGCGATGGCGTACGTCCTCGGCGATCGGCCGCACCTTCTCCAGGGCGGCCGCCACGTCGAACTCGGCACGGGGCAGCAGGTCACGCGGGTCGTCCAGCGAGCCGCGGAGGTCGATTCGAGAGATCACGCCACCCAGTGTAAGGAGTGGCCGGAACCCCTGGTCCCGCATTTCAGTCCGTGATACGAAAGGCGAGACGACCGGGGGGACGGGGAAAACCATGCTGGAGCACGCTCCGGAGGGCTGGACCGATACGGAGCGTGAGCTCTGGGAGGCCTTCCGTCGCGGCAACGTCTTCGACCGGCGGAGTGGCGACGCCGCCACCGACGACCCGTTCGGGGACGCCGTCTGGGGCCCCGGGCGCACCGTCCGGGCCAGGGTGCTCGCCCATCTGCTGCTGGCCGGCCCGGCCGCCGCCACCGGGCGGGTCGCCTCGCTGCGGCTCAACGGCGTGCTGGTCACCGGCGCGCTCAACCTGGCCGGCGGCGCCATCGGCCACTACGTCGAACTCCGCGAGTGCCGCTTCGAGCGCAAGATCCTCATCTCGGAGGCCTCGGCCTCGACGCTGCGCTTCGTCACCTGCCTGATCCCCCGCCTGGAGGCCTCCCGGCTCACCACCACCGGCGACCTCCACCTGGCCCGCTGCCGGATACCCGAGGGCGTACGGCTCACCGACGCCAAGGTCGGCACCGACCTGCTGCTCAACCAGACCGTCCTGGGCGGCGACCGCTACGGCCGCGCGCTGTCCGCCGACGGCCTGGCCGTCCACCAGGACTTCGAGGCCGAACGCGTGGACGTGCAGGGCGAGTTGAGCCTGCGCACGGCCCGGATAGGCGGCCGGCTGTCGCTGCGCGGCGCCCAGCTGCACGCCGTCCCGCAGAACCGCACCTGCCTCAACGCCGTCCGGCTCACCGTCGGCCACACCCTCTACCTGACCAGCTCCGCCGACGGCGGCTGGTTCGGCTCCCGCAGCTACTACGGCTCCGGCTACGGCCAGAACCCGCCGCCGGGCGCCCCCAGCACCCCGTTCCGCGCCTTCGGCCGGGTCCGGCTCTCCGACGCCCGCTTCGAGAGCGCCTGCCTGATCTCCGGCGAGTTCCACCTGGAGGGTGACGACGAGCTCTCGCTGCGCCGCATCCACACCCCCGAGCTGCGGTTCACCTGCCGGGTCCGCCCCACCGGCACCGTCTCGCTCTCCCGCGCCCGGGTCGGCAACCTCGTCGACACCCCGGACGCCTGGCCGCGCGGGCGCCACCTGGGCCTGACCGGCTTCGTCTACGAGGTGCTGCGCCCGGTCGGGCCCTTCAGCGTCCAGCAGCGGATCGCCTGGCTGGAGGGCTCCTCGGTGGACTTCCAGCCCGAGTCCTACGAGCAGCTCGCCGCCGCCCTGCGCCGCGACGGCGCCGACGACGACGCCCGCGAGGTGCTGTACGCCAAGCAGCGCCGCCGCCACCGGACCCTCCCGCTGCCCGCCCGGATCTGGGGCCGGGTCCAGGACGCCACCGTCGGCTACGGCTACCGCCCCGGCCGGGCCGGCCTGTGGCTGCTGCTCGCCTGGGCGCTGGGCAGCGTCTGGTTCGCCACCCACCCGCTGGAGCCGCTGAAGGCCGACGAGCACCCGCACTGGAACCCGGTGCTGTACACGCTCAGCCAGCTGGTCCCGGTCGTCGAGCTCGGCCAGCAGGGCTGGAACCCCGGGGGCCTCAGCCAGTACGTCACCGCCGGGCTGGTGATCGTCGGCTGGCTGCTCGCCACCACCGTCGTGGCCGGCGCCACCCGCATGCTGCAACGGGGCTGACCGCCCCGGCAGGCCGCCCTCGGGCCCGCCCTCGGGCACAACCCCGACGCGCCGCGACCGCGCGGGGAACTACGCTGTCCGCCGTGACAGAACGGCTCCCGCTCTTCCCGCTGAACAACGTGCTCTACCCGGGCCTCGTGCTGCCCCTGAACGTCTTCGAGGAGCGTTACCGCCGTCTCGTCGCCGACCTGCTCCAACTACCGGCCGACACGCCGCGCCGCTTCGGCGTGCTCGCCATCAAGGACGGCCGCGAGGTCTCCCCGGTCCGCCCTGGCGAAGGCCCGGCCGGGCCGCTCGACGGCCTCGGCACCGCCACCGGGGACCCGCTGGAGGCGATGTTCCACATCGGCTGCGTCGCCGACGTCGCCTCCGTCCAGGAGCAGCCGGACGGCCGCTACGAGCTGCTGGTCACCGGCACCACCCGGTTCCGGCTCCGCTCGGCGGACGTCTCCGGCCCGTACCTGACCGGCGAGGCCGAACTCGTCGAGGAACAGCCCGGCGAAGGCTCCGGCGCCCTCGCCGCCGAGGTCGAGCGGGCCTTCCGGGTCTACCAGAAGCGCCTCGCCGGAGCCCGCGAGGCCAGCACGGTCGGGCGCCAGGAGCTCCCGGACGACCCGCAGGTGCTCTCCTACCTGGTCGCCGCCGCCTCGGTGTTCGAGACCCCGGTCAAGCAGCAGCTGCTGGCCTGCCCCGACACCGCCCAGCGGCTGCGCACCGAACTCGACCTGCTGCGCCGCGAGAGCTCCGTGCTCAGCTGGCTGCCGTCGCTGCCCGCCGTCGACCTCACCCGCCAGTCGTTCAGCCCCAACTGATCCGGGAAGCCCGCACGCTGACCCGGAGAACCCGCACGCTGACCCGGGAAGCCCGCATGCTGATCCGGAAAACCCGCACGGCGAAGAAGGAGCCCCACATGGCGAAGAAGCCGAAGAAGGGCGGGCAGGGCACCCCCGCCACCGTCGCCCTGGAGACCGCCGCCGTCCCGTTCACCGTGCACGCCTACGAGCACGACCCGGCCGCCGCCTCCTACGGCGGCGAGGCCGCCGAGGTCCTGGGCGTCGCCGCCGAGCGGGTCTTCAAGACCCTGGTCGCCGACGTGGACGGCGTGCTCACCGTCGGCGTGGTCCCGGTCGCCGGGCAGCTCGACCTCAAGGCGCTCGCCGCCGCCGTCGGCGGCAAGCGCGCCGCCATGGCCGACCCGGCGGCCGCCGAGCGCAGCAGCGGTTACGTCCTCGGCGGCATCTCCCCGCTCGGCCAGCGCCGCCCGCTGCGGACCGTGGTCGACGCCAGCGCGCTCACCCACCCCACCGTCTACGTCTCCGGCGGGCGCCGCGGCCTGGAGGTCGAACTCGCCCCGGCCGACCTGGTCACCCTGACCGGCGCCCGCACCGCACCGATCGCCCGCTGACCCCGGGCGCGGGCCCACCCGCGGGTGGGCCCGGGCCTACGCGGTCAGCCCTGCCCGCGCTCCCCCGGCCGAGCAGCGTCGTCCGCCCGCACGGCGTCCTGCGGAGGCCGCGCCGCGCCGTCCGCCCACACAGCGCCGTCCGCGGGGGCCTGCGGCGCAGCCGCCCCGTACGGCCCGGCCCAGTACGGCGGCGGGTCCTCCTCGCGCTTGCCGAACGCCGCCGACAGCGCCAGCAGCACCACCATCGCCGCCATCGGCCACACCAGCAGCGCCCCCAGCGCGCCGAGGTCGATGCTCGCGTCGAAGTGCCCGCCGTTGCCGACCCGCCGGGCTTCGGCGATCAGGTCGTTGCTGGGGCCGAGCCACCGGCCGAGCCGCCAGGCGCCGACCGAGCCGAGCAGTCCGCCGGCCATCAGTCCGAGCGCGACCGCGATGCCGCCGCCGCGCTGCCGGGTGGCCAGGAAGGCCCCGAGCGCGGTCAGGAGGCCGGCGCCGAGCGCGATCAGGGCGAAGACCGCGTCGGCCCCCGCCCGCTGTTCGCCTTCGGGGTCGGCGTAGAGGATGCGGTCGCCGTCGACGACCAGCGGCACCTTGGGCGCGAGCCAGACCCACAGCCCTGCCATCACCAGTCCGACCGCGATGCAGGCCAGTACCGTGCCCGCGCCGAGCCGCAGCTCGGGCAGCAGCCGCTCCTTGAGCGTGGGGCCCGGCGACTGCGCGACCGCGAGGCCGGCCGGCGGCGGGGTCCCGGCGTCGAGGGCGGGCGGCGGCGCGTACGGATCGGGGGTGATGTCCGGCACCGCGTCCGCGGCGGCGCGGGTGGGGTCCGGAGGCGTGTTCGGTACGGTCACAGGCCCCATCGTTTCACGATCGCGGCCGGGACGAGCCGCCGCCCGTGCCTCCCGGAGCCGGACCCCGGGCGACCCCCGGGACGCCCCCTACCGGGAGACGGCCCGCCGGTAGGCCCAGGTGGCGATCGCCAGCGACACCACGCCGACGCCCGCGCAGACGGCGAGGTCGCCCGCGATCAGCGCCCAGTCCGGGTCGGGTTCGAAGGTCCGGGCGAAAGCCTCGACACCGTACGTGGAGGGCAGCAGGTCGCGCAGCCACAGGACGGGCTGCGGGAGGTGGTCGACGGGCAGCACGCCGAGCAGCAGCGCCGCCGACATGCCGAGCTGCCCGAGCATGGTGGCGATCTCCTGGCGGGGCGCGAGCAGCCCGCAGGCGGCCCCGAGCCCGGACAGGGCGGCTCCGGCGAGCGGGACGACGGCCAGCAGCACCCACAGCTGCCCGAGCGGCAGCCCGAACATCACGGCGCCGAAGGCCGCGGTGAGGACCGTCCCGGGCAGCGTGAACGAGGCGTAGGCGGCGGCCGCGCCGAGCACCACGGAGGCGGCGGGTACGGGCAGCGTCGCGTAGTGGTCGAGTCCGCCGGTGGCCCGCAGCTTCCCGAAGTACTGGGCGAGCAGGTTGAGGGCGACGAACGCCACCACCAGCACGCTGGACCCGGCGACCACGGACCGCGCGGCCGAGGTCTGCCCGGCGTCCACCACTCCGCGCATCATCACGAGGATGCCGACGGACTGGAAGGTGGCGACGAACAGCAGCGGGATCCGCGCCACCCGGGCCCGGGCGAGCTGGGCCCGGTAGACGGCGGCGAGGGCGGGCAGCAGCCGGGCCGCGGGGGCGAGCGGGGCGGGGGTGCCGCCGGTCGCGGGGGCGGTGGCCTGCGGCGGCACCGAGAGCAGCGTCACTTGGCCAGTCCTCCGTGGCGGCCCCCGAGCTTGAGGTAGGCGTCCTCAAGGCTCGGGGTGGCGAGGGTGAAGTCGTCGAGGGCGGCGAAGGCCGGGCCGGTGGTGACGGCGGCGACCAGTTCGCGGGCCTGTTCGGGGGTGGTGCGGACGGTCCAGCGGCGGCCGGTGCGTTCGGCCCGTTCGGCGAGTGCGGCGACGGCGGGGACGGTGAGCGGCGCCTCGTCCCGCCAGACCAGGTCGAGCCGGACGTCACCGTCGACGAGGGCCTTGAGCCCGCCGGGGGTGTCGCAGGCGATGACCCGCCCGTCGTCGATGACGGCGACCCGGTCGAGCACGGTCTCGGCCTCGATGACGTTGTGGGTGACGAGCAGGACGGTGGCGCCGCGTTCGGTGCGGCGCCGGTCGACGGCGGTCCAGACGGCCCGCCGGGCGACGGGGTCCATGCCGGTGGTGGGTTCGTCGAGGACGAGCAGCGGCCGTTCCCCGACGAGGGCGGCGGCGACGCAGGCGAGCCGGCGCTGGCCGCCGGAGAGCTTGGCGAGCGGCCGCTGGGCGAGGGGTTCGAGCCCGAGTTCGGTGAGGACGTCGGCGGCTTCGGCGCGGGCCTGGGCCCGGGTGAGGCCGCGCAGCCGTCCGGTGGTCTCGGCGGCGAGCGCGACGGTCAGTTCGTCGAGGGCGCTGGATTCCTGGCCGAGGTAGCCGAGCAGCCGGGCGGCCCGTTCGGGGTGGCGGACGATGTCGTGGCCGAGGAGTTCGACGGATCCGGAGTCCGGCCGCAGCAGGCCGGTGAGCTGGCGGACGAGGGTGGACTTGCCGGCCCCGTTGGGTCCGAGCAGCCCGAAGATCTCGCCCTGGCGGACGGTGAGGCTGATTCCGTCGTTGGCCCGGATCTCGGTGGCGCCGCCTCCGCGCCCGGTGCGGTAGGTCCTGACGAGGTCGCGCACGGCGACGCACGGCGGGGTGTTCTGGGGTACTCGCCCTGCCGACTCGGTCACGACCGAAGACTTTACGCGTTCGCACGGGCGAACCGGACAAGGGGGCCTGATCACCGAAAACCGGCACGCGGCCCGCCGGGTCCAACCCGGGCCGTGCGCCCGTCAGTCGTCCACGACGACCATCGATCCACCGGGCACCCGCACCGCCAGTTCCTTCCAGAATCCGGCCCGGATGGCGTAGCGGTCGTGTTCGTCGATCTGGTCGTCCTTGTGCGCGAGCAGTCCGAAGCGGGCGGCGTAGCGGAGGAGTTCGCCGTCGACCCGGTGCGGGATACGGGGGTAGTCGGGCCAGAGCACGGTGAGCCGTTCGACGTCGCCCAGCCGGTCGCTCCAGCGGCGGGCGAAGACCTGGCCGACTTCGTGGGCGTCGCCGCCGATGGAGGTGATGTCCTCCTCGCGGTCGGCCCAGCGCTGTTCGGCGGTGGTGAGGTGGGCGAGGGTGGGGAGGCTGTCGCCGGCGGTGACGGCGGGTTCGGGGGCGGGGCGGTCGACCCAGCCGCGGTCGGAGGACCAGCGCAGGACGGGGCCGACGGCCTGCCCGTTGGTGCCGTGCCCGTTCGCCTGCCCGTTCACGAACCCGTTGGCGCCGTGCCCGTTGACGAGCCCGTTGCCGCCGTGCCCGTTCGCGAGTCCGGTGCCGCCGTGCCCGTTGACGGCCGGGGCGACGACGGGGGTGCGCCCGGCGAGGTCCTTGGGGGTGGGGACGACCTTGAGCGCGGCGGCCGGCTGGGGCCGCCCCGCCCCTGGAACGGCCCCGACGGCGGAGGCCCCGAGGGCAGCGGGCACGGCGGCAGCGGGCACGGCGGCCGGGGCGACGGCGGCCGGCTGGACGACCGGGGGCGCCACGACCGGCGCCGCGGCGGGTGCCACCACGGGCGGGGCGACGGGCGGGGCGGCGAGGATCTTGGCGATCTCCTGGCGGGCGCCGGGCGCCGGGAAGACGTTGGCGTTGTCCCGGAGGCTGAAGGAGCCCTCGATCCACTCGCGGTCGAGCACTCTTCGCTCGTCGGCCTCGCCGACCAGGTCCTCGGACTGGTTGAAGTCGCCGTCCGCGGCCTGGAGCGCCCACAGGTGGACGGCCACGCCGTGTTCCTTGGCGGTCATCATGCCGGGCAGCAGGTCGCCGTCGCCGGTGATCAGGACGACGTCGGCGCAGGCCCGGTTGCGGGCGAGTTCGGAGAGTTCGGCGTGCATGGCGGCGTCCACGCCCTTCTGCACCCAGCGCCCTTCGGCGCGGGTGAGGGCGCCGAGCCGCACGGTGACGCGGGGCAGGACGCGCAGCCGGCGGTGTTCGGGCATCGGGCGCCGGTCCGGGGCGGCGTCGAACCAGTAGATGCGCAGCAGCGGAAGTCCGGTCTCGGCTTCGGCGCGTTCGCGCAGCGCGGTGATCAGCGCGGTGTGGTCGACGGTGACTCTGGAACGGGATGGGTCACCGGCGAGCAGGCTGGCGGCGGCGCCCAGCAGGTATCCGGCATCCACCAGGACGACACAGCGGTCCATCGCGCACCTCTTTCCACTCGCCCTCGTGTGGGGGTCGGGCCGGGTGGGCGCGGATCCGCCCGTCGTCCGGACGTGGTGGGGTGAGGGGCCCCCGTGGCCGCCCGAGCGTTGGGTCACCTTTTCCCCCTGGTTCGCGCGCCGAACCTCGACGGATGTCGCGGTACCGCAACGGCAAGCCCAACGGAACGCAAAGGCGGGCCCCGTTCAACGACGGGGCCCGCCCTTGGTCACGCCGGGGAGTGCGAGCGGGCGCGGGCCGACGGTGCGAGCGCCCGCGGCCCGGCGGGGCCGGGTGTCAGCCCTTGAGCTCGGCGGCGACCAGCTCGGCCAGCTGGACGGCGTTGAGCGCGGCGCCCTTGCGCAGGTTGTCGTTGGACACGAACAGCGACAGGCCGTGCTCGACGGTCTCGTCGGCCCGGATGCGGCCGACGTAGCTCGGGTCCCGGCCGGCGGCCTGGAGCGGGGTGGGGATGTCGGACAGCTCGACGCCGGGGGCGGCGGCGAGCAGTTCGGCGGCGCGCTCGGGGCTGATCGGGCGCTCGAAGCGGGCGTTGATCTGGAGCGAGTGGCCGGAGAAGACCGGGACGCGCACGCAGGTGCCGGCGACCTTGAGGTCCGGGATGCCGAGGATCTTGCGGCTCTCGTGGCGGAGCTTCTGCTCCTCGTCGGTCTCGTTGGAGCCGTCCTCGACGATGGAGCCGGCCAGCGGCACCACGTTGAAGGCGATCGGGCGCTGGTAGACCTTGGGCTCGGGGAACTCGACGGCGGAGCCGTCGTGGGCGAGCGCGGCGGCGCCGTCGACGACCTTGGCGGCCTGGTCCTGGAGTTCGGCCACGCCGGCCACACCGCTGCCGGAGACGGCCTGGTAGGTGGAGACGACGAGCGCGGCGAGGCCGGCCTCCTCGTGCAGCGGGCGCAGCACGGGCATGGCGGCCATGGTGGTGCAGTTCGGGTTGGCGATGATGCCCTTGGGCCGGTCGGCGATGGCGCCGGGGTTGACCTCGGAGACGACCAGCGGGACGTCGGGGTCGCGGCGCCAGGCGGAGGAGTTGTCGATGACGACGGCGCCGGCCGCGGCGGCCTTGGGGGCGAGGGCCTTGGAGGTGGAGCCGCCGGCCGAGAAGATCACGATGTCCAGGCCCGTGTAGTCGGCCGTGGACGCGTCCTCGACGGTGACCTCGGTGCCCTGCCACGGCAGGGTGCGTCCGGCCGAGCGGGCCGAGGCGAACAGCCGCAGCTGCTCGACCGGGAAGCTGCGCTCCGCCAGGATCTCGCGGACCACTGCGCCGACCTGGCCGGTGGCCCCGACAATGCCGATCTTCATTCCGACTACTCCTCTGGATGGTGCTGTCTACAGCCGCACTCTGCCCATCATGCCTTGTCACGCGGGTGCGGCGGCCTGGTGTTCCACGCTATGAGAGAGGGCTAGTGGTCCAGACCACTCACCAGCTTCAGCGCCGCCTCGACCTCCGCCCCGCCGGCCGGCAGCAGCGGCAGCCGGACGTCCGGGGTGGGGATCCGGCCCTGGGCGTGCAGCACGCCCTTGATCACCGTCGGGTTCGGCGCGGCGAAGGCGGCCAGCGCCAGCCCGGTGAGCCGGTGCCCGAGCGCCCGGGCCCGGGCGGCGTCCCCGGCCTGCCAGGCCTGCGTCAGCTCGACGAACCGGGCGGTGGCCAGATGGGCGGAGGCGAGGATGCCGCCGGCCGCGCCGAGCGCCAGCAGCGGCGACAGGAAGGCGTCCTCCCCGGTCAGCACCGCGAAGTCGGCGGGGGCGGCGGCGAGCAGTTCCACCGCCGTCTGGTCCACTCCCCCGGTCGCGTACTTGACGCCCACCACGCCGTCCAGCGCGGCGAGTTCGAGCAGCGCGGCGGCGGACAGCTGCTGCCCGGTGCGGTACGGGATGTGGTAGACGACCAGCGGCAGCGGGCTGCTCGCGGCGAGCGCCCGGAAGTGCGCGACCGTCCCGGCCTCGCCCGGCCGCAGGAACGCCGGGACGGTGACCAGCGCGGCCGCGGCCTGCGGCACCCGCTCGCCGAGCGCGGCCAGCGACTCGGCGGTGGAGCGGGTGTCGCCGCCGTGCGCGCCGACGGTCAGGAGGGCCCCGCGGGCGGCGCAGGCGGCCGCGGCGGTCTCGACCACGGCCCAGCGCTCGTCCTCGCTCAGCGCGGCGGGCTCGCCGGTGGTCCCGAGGGCGACCAGCCCGGCCGCACCGGCCTCCAGCAGCTCGGCGGCGAGCACGGCGAGGGCGTCCAGCGCGACCGTGCCGTCCGCGGCGAAGGGCGTGATCAGGGGGACGTGGATGCCGGTGAGTTCCATGGCCACGATCCTGCGGCCCGCCGATCACCCAGGTCCAGTTCACATTCGTGATGCTTCTCGTAAGCTGAGCCGATGCTCGACGTCCGACGCCTGCGCCTGCTGCGCGAACTCGCCCACCTCGGCACCATCGCCGCCGTCGCCGAGGCGCTCTCCTTCAGCCCTTCGGCGGTGTCCCAGCAGCTGTCCGTCCTGGAGAAGGAGGCGGGCGTCCCGCTGCTGGAGCGGACCGGGCGGCGGGTCGCGCTCACTCCGGCCGGGCGCAACCTCGTCCGGCACGCCGAGGCGGTGCTCGCCCTGCTGGAGCAGGCGGGCGCCGAACTCGCCCACGCCCGGCGGGGGTTGGCCGGCCCGCTGCGGATCGGCACCTATCCGTCGGCGGCCCGCGCGATCATCCCGGCGGTGCTGGGCGAGCTGGCCGCCTGGCACCCGGGCCTGGAGCCGATGGTCACCGAGGTGGATCCGGCGGGCGTCGCGGCGGCGCTGCGCGCGGGCGAGCTGGACGTCGCGCTGGTCCACGAGTACGACCTGGTCCCGGCCGATCCGGAGCCGGGCCTGGCGGTGACCCGTCCGGTGTTCACCGAGCCGATGTACCTGGCGGCCCGAGCCCCGGGCACGGTCGCCGAGCAGCGCGGCGCGCCGTGGATCATGGCACCGCCGGGCACGCTCTGCCACAGCATGGCCGTCCGGGCCTGCGAGGCCGCCGGCTTCGCGCCCCGGATCCGGCACCAGATCGACGACTTCGCGACCGTCCTGGCCCTGGTCGCGGCCGGCCAGGGCGTGGCCCTGGTCCCTCAGCTGGGCGCCGCGCAGCCCCCGCCCGGCGTGGTCCTCACCCGGCTGCCGATGTACCGCCGCACCCGGGCCGCCTTCCGCGCGGGCGCCGGCTCCCACCCGGCCATCTCGGCCTTCGTCTCCGCCCTGCACACGGCCGTCCCCCCGGGCCTGGGCGGGCACAGCTGATCCCCCCGGGGCCCGCCCCAGGGGGATCAGCGCCGAATCCGGATCAGCCCGCCAGGCAGCTCGGCCCGAGCAGCTGCTTGAGGTCCCCGAACAGCGCCGGGTCCGACTTCACCCGGTGCCGGTCCAGCCGCAGCACGGTCGTCTTGTTCCGGCTCTCCAGCCGCACCCGGACCTCCGTGGTGCCCCGGTGGCTGCCCAGCACCTCGCCGAGCCGGGCGATCAGCGGCGGGGTGATCTTCACGCTCGGGATGTTGATGATGATCGGCGCCTCGGCGTGCGCGTTCGACAGGTCCGGGACGGTCAGCTCCATCCCCATCAGTCGCGGCACGTCCTCCCGCTTGTCCAGCTTGCCGCGCACGAACACCACGGCGTCCTCGACGAGTTGGGCCGAGACCAGCTGGTAGCTGGCGGGGAAGAACATGCAGTCGATCGAGCCCGCGAGGTCCTCGACGGTCGCGATCGCCCAGGCGTTGCCCTGCTTGGTCATCTTGCGCTGGAGGCCCGAGATGATGCCGCCGATGGTGACGATGGTGCCGTCGGGCCGTTCGGCGAGGTCGGCCACCGCGCAGTCGGCCTTGTCGGCGAGCACGTGCTCGATGCCGTGCAGCGGGTGCGAGGAGACGTACAGGCCGAGCATCTCGCGCTCCTGGGTGAGCAGGAAGGACTTCTCCCACTCCTCCTCGGAGAAGACGACGTCGAGGCCGAAGCTGGGCTCGTCGGAGACGGCGTCCCCGCCGAACAGGTCGAACTGGCCCTCGGCCTCCTTGCGCTTGACCCCGACGACGTTGTCGATCATCGGCTCGAACTGCGCGCTGAGGCCCTTGCGGGTGTGCCCGAGCGAGTCGAAGGAGCCCGCCTTGATCAGCGATTCGACGGTCCGCTTGTTGCAGACCACCGACTCCACCTTGTCGAGGAAGTCCGGGAAGGAGCTGAACTTCCCCTTCGACTTGCGGGTGCGGATCATCGAGTCGACGACCGGGCCGCCGACGTTGCGGATCGCGGTGAGGCCGAACCGGACGAGCGTGTCACCGTGCGGGGTGAAGTCCGAGTCCGACTCGTTGACGTCCGGCGGCAGCACCTGGATGCCCATCTTGCGGCACTCGTTGAGGTAGATCGCCGACTTGTCCTTGTCGTCCTTGACGGACGTCAGCAGGCCGGACATGTACTCGGCCGGGAAGTTCGCCTTGAGGTAGGCCGTCCAGTACGAGACCAGCCCGTACCCGGCGGTGTGCGCCTTGTTGAACGCGTAGCCGGAGAAGGGGACCAGGACGTCCCACACCGCCTGGATCGCCGCGTCCGAGTAGCCGTGGTCCCGGCAGCCCTTCTGGAAGGGCACGAACTCGGCCTCCAGGATCTCCTTCTTCTTCTTGCCCATGGCCCGGCGCAGCAGGTCGGCCTGGCCGAGCGAGTAGCCGGCGAGGATCTGGGCGGCCTTCTGCACCTGCTCCTGGTAGACGATCAGGCCGTACGTCGGCTTGAGGATCTCCTCCAGGGGCTTTTCCAGCTCCGGGTGGATCGGGGTGATGTCCTGCTGGCCGTTCTTGCGCAGCGCGTAGTTGGTGTGCGAGTTGACGCCCATCGGGCCCGGTCGGTACAGCGCGAGGACGGCGGAGATGTCTTCGAAGTTGTCGGGCTTCATCAGGCGCAGCAGCGAGCGCATGGGGCCGCCGTCGAGCTGGAAGACGCCGAGCGTGTCGCCGCGTGCCAGCAGTTCGTAGGTCGGCTTGTCGTCCAGGGGCAGATCAAGCAGGTTGATCTTGATGCCCTTGTTCTTCTCGATCGCCTTGACGGCGTCGTCCATGATCGTCAGGTTGCGCAGGCCGAGGAAGTCCATCTTGAGAAGGCCGAGGCCCTCGCAGGTGGGGTAGTCGAACTGCGTGATGGTGACGCCGTCGGTGTGCCGGGTCCAGACCGGGATGTGGTCGGTCAGCGGCTCGGCGGACATGATGACGCCGGCCGCGTGCACGCCGGGCTGGCGGATCAGGCCCTCGATGCCGCGCGCGGTGTCGATGACCTTCTTCACGTCCGGGTCGCTCTCGTACAGCCCCCGGATCTCACCGGCCTCGCTGTAGCGCGGGTGGCTGCTGTCCGTGATGCCGGACAGCGGGATGCCCTTGCCCATCACGTCCGGCGGCATCGCCTTGGTGATCCGGTCGCCCATCGCGTACGGGTAGCCGAGGACGCGCGAGGAGTCCTTGATGGCGGCCTTCGCCTTGATGGTGCCGTACGTGACGATCATGGCGACCTTGTCGGATCCCCACTTCTCGGTCACGTACCGGATCACGTCACCGCGCCGGCGCTCGTCGAAGTCGATGTCGACATCGGGCATGGAGATGCGCTCGGGGTTGAGGAAGCGCTCGAAGATCAGCCCGTGCGGGATGGGGTCGAGGTCGGTGATGCCCATCGCGTACGCGACCAGCGAGCCGGCCGCCGAACCACGGCCGGGGCCCACCGCGATGCCCTGCTCCTTGGCCCACATGATGAAGTCGGCGACCACGAGGAAGTACGCCGGGAACCCCATCTGGATGATGGTGTCCATCTCGTACTCGGCGAGCTTCTTGTGCTCCTCGTCGTACCCGCCCGGGAAGCGCCAGTCCATGCCCTTCCACACCTGGGACTTGAAGAAGTCCGCCTCGGACTCGAAGCCCTCCGGGATCGGGAAGCGCGGCATGAGGTTGCGGAACTTGAACATGCCCTCGGTGTCGACCCGGGAGGCGACGAGCAGCTGGCTGTTGCGGCAGCCCTCCTGCCAGGCGTCCGAGGAGTCCAGGGCGTACATCTCGGCGGCCGACTTGATGTAGTAACCGGTGCCGTCGAAGCGGAAGCGGTCCGGGTCCGAGAGGTTCTTGCCGGTCTGCACGCAGAGCAGCAGGTCGTGCGCCCCGGCGTCGGCCTCGGTGGTGTAGTGCGAGTCGTTGGTGACGACCGGGGGGATGTTCAGCTTCTTGCTGATCTCCAGTAGCCCGTCGCGGACCCGCTTCTCGATGTCGAGACCGTGGTCCATCAGCTCCAGGAAGTAGTTCTCCTTGCCGAAGATGTCCTGGTAGTCGGCGGCCGACTTCACCGCCTCGTCGAACTGGCCCAGGCGAAGCCGGGTCTGCACCTCGCCGGACGGGCAGCCGGTGGTGGCCATCAGG
This sequence comes from Kitasatospora sp. NPDC056731, assembly GCF_040687675.1. NCBI lineage: Bacteria > Bacillati > Actinomycetota > Actinomycetes > Kitasatosporales > Streptomycetaceae > Kitasatospora > Kitasatospora sp. NPDC056731. The sequence continues at coordinate 75,264 of NZ_JBFBNR010000004.1, read as the reverse complement.
CCGCCGGACAGGTCGGAGATCAGCTCCTTGTCCATCCGGGGCCACTTCACCAGCCAGCCCTCGGCGTACGAGCGCGAGGTCAGCTTGAAGAGGTTGTGCAGGCCCTCCTTGTTACGGGCCCAGATGGTCTTGTGGGTGTAGGCGCCGGAGGCGGAGACGTCGTCCCGCTTCTGGTGCGGCTGGCCCCACAGGATGCGCTTGGTGTTGGAGCGGGACTCCGGCGCGACGTACGCCTCGATGCCGATCACCGGGGTGATCCCGGCGGCGGTCGCCTGCTTGTGGAACTCGGCGGCGCCGTACATGTTCCCGTGGTCGGTCATCGCGACGTGGGTCTGGCCCAGCCGCTCGACCTCCTTGAACATCTGCTTCAGCCGGGCGGCACCGTCCAGCATCGAGTACTCGGTGTGGACGTGCAGATGCGCGAACGGCTGATCGCTCAAGGCGGGGCCTCCGGAGGCGAGTGCGGGTCTGGTGGGCCGGCGAACGCGCAGGTACGCGCAGGTCACGGAAGGTGCCTGGAAACGGATGTGGCCCGGACCACCTCGTGGGGTCCGGACCATCACTCACACGTTCACGCGTCTACTCTAGCTCCCCTTCGGAGCCGGCTCCCTCCGGCTCGGAGCCTCCCGAGCTCAGCCCGGCGAGTCGCGCCCCGGCGGCCTCGCGGACCTCCGCCTGCTCCATCGGATCGTCCCGCAGGTGGGCGAGGCGTTCCCGGACGTGGGGGCGGTCGGGGGCGTGCGCGACGGCCGGCAGGCGTGCGTCGGCCTCGCAGTCCCAGAGGCACTCGGTGTACACCTCGGCCAGCCCGGCGGGGGCGACGGCGGCCAGTGCCTCCAGGTAGGCGGGGCGCTCGGAGGAGTGCGGCGTCCACAGCCAGAAGCGGCGCAGCAGCGACGCGGCCCCGGCGGCTTCGGGGCCGAACCGGGCCAGGCCCCGGGCGGTGTGCATCGGGCCACACCAGGCACGGGCCGCCCAGTCCTGCTCCAGTACGGCGAGCAGTGCTGCGACGTCCTTCTCCTCGCCGCGCCGGGACAGCAGTGCGCGCGGGCTCGCGCTGTCCCGCTCGGGGGCCGGGTCCGTCGAGCCGCAGGGGCCACGCCGCTGGCGCACGTCCTGCCCGGCCGCCGGGTCCTCCTCGCGGACGTGGGTACGGAGTGCTTCCCGGGCCTCGGCGGAGCCGCCGAGCGCCAGCAGCTCCAGGACTCCGGTGGCCCGCAGGCAGGTGTCCTCGTCCCCGGTCAGCAGGTCGACGATCGGTCCGACCGGCAGTTCCAGGTCCCGGACGAGCCGCGCCAGGTAGAGGTGCCGGTCGTCCGCCTGCCGATCCCAGCGCCAGTCCCAGCGGATGCACCCGTAGACCAGGTCGGCGGCTGCCGCCGGGTCCTCCGCCGCCATCTGCGCGCCCAGGCCCCGGCCGCGCTGCAACAGCCCGGGCAGGGTGCCTGCCGGGGCGTACTCGTATCTCCGCTGTGCCACGGGCCCAATCGTCCCTTAGCCCCCGACGGCTGGGCGGCGGGGGCTGGGAGGTGGGGGGCTGGGGGTCAGGTGTCCTCGTCGGGCGGGGTCGCGCGGAGGGCGGTGATGACGCCCAGGGCGACGGTGGCGATCGCGAGCGCGAGGAGGACGGCGAAGGCGGTGGCGATCAGGAAACGCACGAGTCGTCGCCTCGCTCGGCGGCGAGGAGGAGGGAGAGGAGGTTGAGGAGGGTGGAGGCGGGGGCGGCGTTGAAGCGGACGAGGATGCGGCCGTCGATGGTCTTGTCGGTGGTGGCCGAGGGCCAGATCAGGCCGAACCTCCGGCCACGCTCCTGGACTTCGGCGAGGAGCGTGTGGATGTGGTCGTCGGTGTAGTGCCGGATCCGGGGGTCGGTCGGCAGCATGGGGCGACGACGCGGGAGCGGGAAGGACATCAGGCGGCGTCCAGCTCGAACCAGACCATTTTGCCGCGTTCCTGGGGGTCCACGCCCCAGCGGTGGGTGAGGCCTTCGATGAGCTGGAGGCCCCGGCCGGACTGGGCGAGGGGCGCCGGCGCTTGCTTCTTGGGGAGGTCCGGGCTCTCGTCACTGACGGACACCCGGAGGGTGGGGCCGACGGCGAGGATGAGGACGAGCGGCGCGGGGGTGCCGCCGTGCCGCCAGGCGTTCACGAGCAGTTCCACGAGCGCGAGTTCGGCGTCGTCGGTGACCGAGGGCAGGTACCCGCAACGACCCATCGCGTCCCGGAGGGACTGGCGGGCGATGGCGAGGGAGGGCGTGTTGAGGTGACGCATGGGAGTTCTCCCGAGGCGTGATGGTGAGGGAGGAACCGGCGGGCATGCCGCCGAAAGCCCGGCAATAGGGCTTTATTGACGATCCGTCGGATCGCCATGACATCGACCATAGCGCAGCCTGACTTCAATTGAAGGCGATCTGATCCAGGTTCCCTCTTCCGTGCGAAGCGCGGCAGACTGGTCCCAAGCGCCCCATCGAGAGGACACCATGCCGCTTCGCCGCGAACCGACCCTGCGCCAACGTCGGCTGGGGGCAGAAATGCGAAAGATGCGAGAGCGGGCAGGACTCGGCGGCAGTCAACTCGCTCGTGAGCTCGGCTTGGCGCCAACTCAGGTGACACAGATGGAGAACGGCAAGATCGGCGTCAGCGCCGAACGGCTGCGCACGGTCGCCGAAGCCTGCGGCTGCTCCAACACGCCGCTCATCGATGCCCTCGCCGAGATAGCTGTCGAACGAGGAAAAGGCTGGTGGGAGAAGTATCGCGGCGCCCTGTCCATCGACTTCCTGGAGATCGCAGAGCTTGAGGCAAGCGCACACAGGATCTCGACATGGGCCACGACCTACATCCCCGGACTGCAACAGACCGAGGCCTACGCGGCTGCGGTGTTCTCCCGGTTTGCTCCGTCCATCCCCAACCATGACCTCGACGCCAGGACCGCATTCCGCATGCAGCGGCAACAGGAGGTCCGACTGCGCGGGGCGCCCTACGTCTCCTTCATCCACGAGGCAGCCCTGCGAATGCAGTTCGGGGGACCTCGGGTTCTCGCCGATCAGCTCGCCAGCCTCAACAAGGACTCACTGTCTGGCAGGCTCTCGGTCCGCGTCGTGCCTTTCGACCTCGACACCTTCCCCGGCGGAGGCGAGAACATCATGTTCGTCGAAGGCCCCGTGCCTGAGCTCGCCACGCTCCAGATGGATACTGCGGTGGGAGTGATGTTCTTCGACTCCCCGGCAGGCCTGGCCCGCCATCGAGCAGTATTCGAGCACCTGGACACCGTCGCGCTCGCCGAGGCCGAGTCACGGGAGTTCATCCAATCCGTTGAGGATGAAATGCGAGGCAAGTATGCGTGACTCCGAGTGGCAGAAGTCCAGCTTCAGCGGGGCTTCTAACGAGTGCGTGGAGGTCCGCACAGCCAACGGGACGGTCGAACTCCGCGAGTCCGACGAGGGCCACCTCACCATCCCCACCACCCCCACCAACTTCGCCGCCTTCCTCCAGGCCGCCAAGGCCGGCGAGTTCGACCACCACGCCTAGACACCCCACAGCGCAGGAAGTCGGCCAGCCCGACTTCCTGCGCCAAACAACCGACGGGACCCCAGATGGCTAACACCAAGTGGCAGAAGTCGTCCTTCAGCGGATCCGGTGGCGACTGCGTGGAGATCCGCACCGCCGACGGCCTGGTCGAACTCCGCGAGTCCGACCAGGGCCACCTCACCCTCCCCACCACCCCCACCAACTTCGCCACCTTCCTCCAAGCCGCCAAAACCGGCGAATTCGACCACCACGCCCAGCACTCCAGCCGCAGTTCGTGATCACGCTGGCGCTGCGGGAATCTCCGCTCAATGATGTAACGGCGGATCAGCTCGCCCTGAGCGCAGCCCTTGGGTAGTGCCCGTGGCGCCACCATGGCTGCATGGTCGTTGTCCGGCGGTGTGCTGGGCTGGCGCCGGTTGCGCCGCAGGCCGCGGGGTCTCAAGGCGCCTGGCATACTCAGGCCGTGATGGATGTCGAGGAGTTCTGGGCCCTGATAGGCGAGGCGTGCGCCGAGGTTGACGCGCTGGAACTGGACTTCGACGATCGGCGCGACGCGATCGAGCACGCGTGCCAGGAACGGCTTGTGAGCCGCATGCCTGCCGAGATCATCCAGTTTTCCCTGCGCTTGTGGCAGTTGCGCGACCATGCCTACCGGTACGACCTGTGGGCGGCGGCGTTCCTCATCGAAGGCTGGTGGTCCGACGACGCGTTTATGGACTTCCGCGACGGCCTCATCTCGCTTGGCCGACACTGGTACGAGCGCGCGCTCGCGGATCCGGACTCTCTCGCTGACCATCCGGCGGTGCGGGATGGCGGGGACGTGCTCATCGGGAACGAAGACTTCAGCCGGGTGGCCCACCGGGCCTACCAACGTCTCACCGGTGAGCCGGACGGGCTCGACGAGGCGCTGGGGGCTTCCCCAGAAGCTGGCCCGCTCAGCGCCATGATCGAGCCGACCGGAGCTCGGTGGGACGTCACCGACGACGATGAGATGCGCCGCCGCCTGCCACGCCTCGCCGGAATCTTTCTGGACTAACTGATCGTTTCAGAATGATCCGAGCTGCGCTCTTGTGCTCGACGATCTTGGTTGGCAGGCTATCCGGGTGCATGTTGATCTTGTTCCGGACGACCTGTGGGAGCGGGTGGCTCCGCTGCTGCCGCCCCGCTCCCGAACGACGCCACCGCCACCCCGGGCGACTACGAGTCCCGGACCGGGCGGCCCTGGCCGGCATCATCTACGTGCTGCGGACCGGTGTCGCATGGCGCGACGTCCCCGCGCAGGCCGTGGGCTGCTCCGGAGTCACCGCCTGGCGCCGGCTGCGAGACTGGACCGAGGCTGGCGTCTGGCCCCGCCTGCACACCGCGCTGCTGACCGAACTGCGCCGCGCGGACCTGCTGGACCTGGACGACTGCGCCGTGGACGGCTCGCACGTCCGGGCCCTCAAAGGGGGGATCATGTCGGCCCCTCACCCGTCGACCGCGCTCGCCCCGGCTCCAAGCACCATGTGATCGTGGACCGTTGTGGCACCCCGCTCGCCGTGACGCTCACCGGAGGCAATCGCCACGACGTCACCCAGCTGCTGCCCCTGCTGGACGCGATACCGCCGATTCGAGGACTGCGAGGACGCCCGCGGCGCAGGCCCCGGCGGCTGTTCGCCGACCGGGGCTACGACTTCGACAAGTACCGCCGCCTGCTGTGGAAGCGCGGCATCAAGCCGATGATCGCCCGACGCGGCGTCGCCCACGGTTCCGGACTCGGCAAAGTGCGCTGGGTCGTAGAGCGCACCTTCGCCTGGCTCCACCAGTTCAAGCGCCTCCGCACCCGCTACGAGCGACGCGCCGATCTCCACCAGGGACTACTCGACCTCGCCTGCAGCATCATCTGCCTCCGGCGCCTTCGAAAGTCATTCTGAAACGATCAGTAAGTCGCTCCGGTCGCTGCGCCGGGTGCCTCGTCCGCTACGGGCCCGTTCCTGCTGGCCATGTCCGTAGGCCAGCCCGGCAAGCGGCCCGCCTTCGAACGTCTGGTGGCGCCGACCCTCACCGTTCCGGTGGGGCCACTGGACTCCGTCGCAGACACAGGTCAGGCCGGAGCCGTGGTTGGCGCCGGCCTGACCCGCACTGCTATCTCACGGCCTGCCGGATTTCCCAAGCCGAGAAGCAGGCTGCAGCTAGACGGCCCAGGGGGACCCGTCGTCGTACTTGACCGGGACAGGTGCCCGATCCTCTTCTACGTCGATTTCTTCGAACTGTGGCCTGTCGTGTCGCTGGCCGTTGATGTCGCCGGTCACCCAGGCGATGCACTCGGGGCGCGCACCCGTGCCCGAACGGCAGAATTCCTCGATAGCGGCTCTGACCTGGCCGAGTGGAATTGCGCTGGCCGGGTCGTGAAAGCGTGGGTATCCAGGGTCGGACACCAGGCTGGAGTCAACGCGAGACGGCGTTGGGTTGTCGGAGATCCAGGCATCGTCGTAAATTCCACCCCGTCGAGGAGGGCGGCCATCGGTGAACCAGATGACGGCGCCAAAGCCGGTCGTCTCGTTGGCTGCAACGCGCAGGTTGGCACTCGGATATTCGGCCTGCGGTTCGGTAAACGAGAACCAGGCCTCATGCCGTGCGACCGACCGTCCGTCCGCTGTCGTGCGCGGGCTGATGAAACGGATGGCCTCGGTGATCAGGTCATCGCTCTCCTGCCGGCTGACCGGATATCGAAGATCAGAGCCATACGAAATTGTGAGAATCATTATTGTGTGGTTCTCTTCCCTTGAATCGGAGGAGTCGCGTCCAGTATGTGCTTCTCGGCATCCCACCACCGGATCACCATCGTCTGGTCCGTGCGCAGGATCGCTGCCGCCGAGGAGGCGCAGGAGTACGTCTTGTTGATCACAACAAATAGGACCAGTGCATTCCACTGCTCCCGGACCGAGCCTTCACGTAGGTCGGTATGTCCCGGCGCGCACGCCCAGTCCTGATTTCGTCCTCGGCAGCAAAGCCGCTGATCATGTAGTTCATCAAGTTGACGAAGCGGTCCCACTGCGCGGGCGGCATCTTCGATTTGATGGTCTTTGCTATGGGTGTGACGATATCGAACGACGTGCCCGTAGCATGCCCCACCGCGGCTTGACGCATCGCGGGATAGATGGATTCATCGCCAATGGCGGATCCATTAGTGCACAGGTCATCCAGTGCGAACCAGGTAATGATCCAGTCCCCGATGTCCGCCAGCCTGTCCGGAATTCCATCCGGATAATGGAAGGCAAGGTACAGTCCGTGCTCCTGCCGAGTGAAATTGCGGAAACTGGATTCGGTCGGGAACAGGTGCCGAATCTTTTCATAGAATTGACTGGTTCGCCCCTCGAGCCAGTGAAGGTGAGGGCTGCACTTAGGTTTTACGTAACGGAAGAAAGAGTCCATGGTAAACATGCCCAGTAGCGGCTGCTCGATGTCCGTCACGACAGTTCCCCTTTCGTTTCTCCCCGTACCGGCTCGGCAAGCCCAATAGTTATCGAAGGTCCGATCCGGACCAGAGCCGAGGGGCTTGCTTCCATCAGGCACGCGAAGCACTGGAAGCGGCAAGGACCTGCTGGTGATCGAAACGTGAACGCGTTGAACAGCGCCGCTGGGCCTGTCCGATCAAGGGCTCTGTCTCGTAATCGGCGGTAACCGGTGATGACTGGTGCCGTTGGCGTGGCGCGCGAAATGTGAACGTTCTTGTGGCGGTGGTGTTTTCAGGGTTCTCGGCGCTGGCGGTCGAGGGCGTTTAGAAGACATCTCCTTTGGATGGCTGAGTAGGCTGCAGGCGTGACGACCGTGGAGCGCCTCGTCCCGGACGAGTTGTGGGAGCTGTTCCAGCTGGTGGTGCCGGAGGCGCCGACTCGGCCGCAGGGCGGTGGCCGGCGGCGCTACGGGGACCGGGAGGTACTGGCGGCGATCGTGTTCGTCGCGACGTCCGGGTGCACGTGGGCCCAGCTGCCGCCCTGTTTCGGCCCGTACGGGCCGACCGCCCACCGGCGTTTCAGCGAGTGGAGCAGGGCCAGGGTGTGGGCCAAGCTCCACCGGGTGCGGACGCCGTTGATCATCGGTGTGTGAAGACAAACGATCATGCGATGGCCGCAGCCGCGCCCCCACCAGCAAGATCGCGTCCGGGCACCCGGAGCCGCAAGCCCGCGCCCGCCGTTGCCGGCACTGGCCTTATCGTCGCCATGTGACACCGAGACCACCGCGCAAGATCCGCGTCGACGGGCTTGAGTACCGCTGGGTAATCCAGGCCCTCGATCCCGGCCACGTCGCTGTACGCGTCTGGCACGATGGGCCGGGCCGGCGGCGCCAACTCGTCGTTTCCGTGGAGTTCGACGATTTCTGGCTGCACTTCCGAGAGATCGCGGCCGCGGGTGAGGGGGCAGATGAGCTGTTCAACCTTGAACCTGTCACGCCCGGCCTGACAGCCGCCCTCGTTCGCGCCGGCATCGCAGGTGGGTGGCAGCCGGAGGCGACGGGGGAGCCTGCGCATTTCGCCTTGGTCGGCGACAGGACGGCGTTCGCCCTTGTTGCGGAGGCGCGTCGGTGAATACGGCAGCGCGCATCTGGACGGCCGGCCGTAAAGGATCCGTCGGCGACGCCAGACCGCGCATCACGAGACAAGACACCGCCGAAGTCCCTTGGCCAAGGCAGTTCCTCACCCCATGAGGAACTGCCCCCACATCGCGATCTACGGCTGGAGTACCAGACACCCCACAGCGCAGGAAGTCGGCCAGCCCGACTTCCTGCGCCAAACAACCAACGGGGCCAGATGGCCAACACCAACTGGCAGAAGTCCAGCTACAGCACCGCGAACAACGAGTGCGTGGAGATCCGCACCGCCGACGGCCCGGTCGAACTCCGCGAGTCCGACCAGGGCCACCTCACCCTCCCCACCACCCCCACCAACTTCGCCGCCTTCCTCCAAGCCGCCAAAGCCGGCGAGTTCGACCACCACGCCTAAGGGTTGTCCCGCAAGTGATCTTGCCGTGGGATGATCTTGGCCGTGGCTGGTGTGATCACGGCGTCTGAGCCGTCCTGGATAGCCCCGTTCGCCGGACTGAGCCCGCGTGCCTTCGGCAAGTTGATGAGGCAGCTGCGCCGCGAGGGCGGCGACGCGCCGGGCCGTGGTCGGCCGTGGAAGCTGTCCCTGGAGGACCGGGTGCTACTGGTGGCCGCGTACTGGCACACCAACTTGACTCTGCGCCAACTCGCGCCGCTCTTCGGAGTGTCGAAGTCCACCGCCGATCGCGTGATCGACCATCTCGGCCCCCGGCTCACACTTGCCCCGCGTAGGCGATTCGCCAAGGACGCGGTGCTGATCGTGGACGGGACGCTGGTACCCACCCGCGACCACCAGGTCGCCGAGCAGTCGAAGAACTATCGCTACTCGACGAACCACCAGGTGGTCATCGACGCCGACACCCGCCTGGTTGTGGTGGTCGGCCGGCCCCTGCCCGGCAACCGCAACGACTGCAGGGCATGGGAGGAATCCGGGGCCAAGGCCGCCCTCGGCCGGACAACCACGATCGCCGACGGCGGCTACCCCGGAACCGGCCTCGTCATCCCGCACCGCCGGCCCCGAGGCGGCGAACTGACCGACTGGCAGGCCGAACACAACCACGACCACAAACGGGTTCGCGCCCGCGTCGAGCACGCCTTCGCCCGGATGAAGACCTGGAAGATCCTGCGTGACTGCCGTCTGAGAGGCGACGGTGTGCGCCACGCGATGCACGGCGTTGCCCGCCTACACAACCTCGCTCTCGCGGGATGACTCCCGCCGCATGCGGGACCTGAGAGGTCCCCGGGAGACGGCTCCCCACCTCGCAGTCTCGGAGGAGAATCAGGCGAGGCAGAACTCGTTGCCCTCGATGTCCTGCATCGTGATGCACGACTCGTTGACGCCATCGGCGCGCTGCGTCAGCACGTGTTTCGCGCCGAGCGCCATCAGCCGTGCGCATTCGGCCTCAAGTGTGGCCAGACGCTCCTCACCCACGAGCCCGGCGCCGGCCCGAACATCGAGATGCACCCGGTTCTTGACGACCTTGCCCTCTGGAACTCGCTGGAAGAGCAAACGCGGGGCCACACCCGAGGGATCAGTGCACGCGAAGTAGACCTCATCCTCGGGCGGCAGCGATCGCTGGTACTCCTCCCAGGTGGCAAAGCCCTCCGGGACCGTCGGTACGACGTACCCCAGCACCTCGCACCAGAAGGCGGCGAGGCGGACAGGCTCCGCGCAGTCGAAGGTCACTTGGAACTGTTTGATCGTTGACATCGGCGCACAATAACAGGGGCCCTGCTCATCTCCCCAGGTCGGGAGGTCCGTGGAGGCGCCTGCTACCCGCTGCCATGTCGTGCGGTCGCAGGGGTGAACCGAGGTCAGCGCCTCCCAAAGGGAACCTGGGATGCGATCCTGGCCAGCCACTCTCATGCTGCCAAAGATCAGTTACGGGACAACCCTTAGGGCCCGCATGTGGTTGCGATCTTGGCCGCTGCGGATCGCGGTCGCCATCGCCGAGATGGGGGAAACGGCAGGTCGGTAGTGGTGGCGAGTTCCGAGTGGGCGTCAAGAGCGGTAGGGAGAGCCGGGGCTGGCGCCTGTTCGGCTTGAATGCGGCTACTCGGACGGCTGGTTCTACGCCTATACACGGCCTTATCTCGAACTTACTCTCAAATCGCCCTAGTGCTCTCGCTGCCTGGCGGCCCCCTAGAGGATCAGGGTGCGAGAGGGGGGTGGGGCAACGCCTTGACGGCGCCCGTGTGGCGACGCGGGGCGCGTGAGAGGCCGAGGAGGGGAAGGGCGCGATTGCCACGCCACATTTGACATACCCGCACCATTGGATCCTTCTGGTCGAATATCACCGATCGAAGCAAGATCTCTCGCTGTTGCCGCGCATCCTGCGCATTCCACATGAAGCTAGCCAACCGACGAAGAAGGTCGTGAGTCGCAATGTTCAAGGAAACCTCCTCGAAGGCCCGACGCCTGGGGTCGGCCGCCATGGGAATCGGCGTCATGGCCCTTGGTGTGGCTGTCTCGCCCCTGGCCACCGGTTCGGCGTATGCGGCGCCGTCCTGCGGCGTTGATGGTGTCCTCTGCGGAAACATCATCGCCGGCTATACCGACGGCGGTATGCCCGATGTCGCTGCGACCGGCGGAGCCGGCAGTGCCGTGCGCCTGAGCACTGATTATGGTCGCCAGAACCACTGGATGTTCGTTCCCAGTCCCAGTGGGAACGGAGTCTTCACGATTCGGGTCGCATCGAGTGGGCTGTGCCTCGACGCCACCAATAATTCCGATAGCGCCACTTCTGTGCAGACCTGTAGTGGTCAGAGTTCCCAGGATTGGTACGCCCAGCCACTGCAGACAACGAATGCCGGATACGAACAATTCCGCTTTCGGCATGCCAGTGACAACAAGTGCCTGAATGCTTGGGGCGCCAGCACGTCGGCGGGCACCACCGTGGGTCTCTGGAACTGCCAGGGTTCGAGTGCCTGGAACGACCGCTTCGCGATCGGCAAATACGGTCTCGGCCAGGAGCATGCGCCGGAACTCGTCCAGCAGCTGAAATCGTGGGCCACGATGTATGCGTTGACCCAGTTCAACAACAAGTCCTCGGTCATCCCGACGGCTACATTCCAGGTGGGGACTCCGGCACCGGCGAAGGCCGGCCCGGCCCAGGTGGTGGGCCCCCCGGCCTTCGCGGGCGCCAGTGGCTCGGTATACCAGTACGGCTGGTCGCAGAGCACGGGGTACACCTTCAGCAACGGCGGATCGGTCACGGTCACCGGAACGGTCGGAACCGGGCCCATGAGTGCGTCGCCCGTGGCGGCATCGATCTCTGTGGCCATTCAGGGGTACTGGGGAAGCCAGTGGAACACCACTTCGACGCAGTCTGGTCAAGTTCAATTCGACATCCCGCCCGGTCAGGTGGGCTGGGTGGCCCGAGCTCAGCTGCTGAAGGCGATGACCGGTACCTGGAGCATCACCAACGACAAGGGGGACAGCTGGCAGGGGACGGGAACGGCTACCATTCCGGCGGTTGACGGCACCGACTCTCCGAGCAACGCCAGCGTGCTCTACCAGTGCACGACCAACCCGTCTGCGGCCACGTGGGCCGAAGCCTGCTACAAGACGGTTCCCAACGGCTATCCGTACCCGGCGACGCGCCCGTCGGTGTAGTCCGTTCTGCTGCTGCAAGTCAGGACTCCTGGCACGGCTGATGTGACCTGCCAAGCAGGCGCGGCTCCTGTCGAGCTTCCAGCTCTCCATGCTGAAGCTTCGTCGCGGGAGTCGCGCCATGGCGCTGTCAGAGGGCAGGTGGTGACGGTTCTATGAACCCGATACTGCGGCCAGGGCATGTATCGGGTCGTGATCGCTGGGTGGGCCGGGTGAGGTCTTTGATCCAGATCATCGACGCGCGCAGGTGGAGTCCGGCGAGATAGCTGTCCGGGGTTTTGTCGTATCGGGCGGCGATGCCACGCCATGCCTTGAGTTTGTTGATCAGGCGCTCGAAAGTATTGCGTTCCTTGCAGAGGTCGGCGTCGTGACTGACGGGCCGGCCGCCTTGGGAGCCCTTCTTCTATCGGTTCGCGCTCTGGTCCTTCTTCTCCGGGATGACTGCTTTGATGCGGCGTTTTCGCAGGTGGGCGCAACTACCGCGGGAGAAGTAGGCCTTGTCTTCGGCGACCGCATCCGGCTGGGTGCGGGGCGGCCGACGGGCCCGCGCACGCGCACCTTCTTCAGGACGGGGATGAACTGCTGGCTGTCCGCGGCCTGACCCGCGGTCAGGATGAGCGCCAGTGGGCGGCACCTGCGGTCGGCGGCGATGTGGATCTTGCTGGTCTGCCCTCCTCTGGAGCGTCCGAGGAGGGCGGCCTTCAGGCGGACGCCCTAGTGCAGCGCCGCGTTGATCCTTCGGGGGTTCATGCGGCTTTGAGTGGGCTGCCGTCGTAGGTCCAGCGGTAGGGCTTGGCGTCGTGTTCGTCGTAGGCCAAGACGAAGGTGGCGCTCGACGATGCCGGCGAAGGGAACCCCGCGCCGCACGACATAATCCCGGCGGATGACTCCGGTACCTCACGGGGGCTACGAACGACACCAGAATGTCTACATCCATGGGCTGATTCGATACGGAGCTGCGGAACCTAGCGTCGATCACATGAAACGCAATCGCCGTATAAGCGCTGTCGCGGTGTTGGCGCTCGCCGCCCTCGTCACCGGAACCGGCGCCGGGTTCGCCGCCACGACCACACCGTCGGCCACACCGGTGGCCACGCACGCGTTAGACACCGCACCGGCCACGGCCACCGCGTCCACGCGGTCCTTCCAAGGCACGCTCCCCGCGCCGACCGGCCCCTACGCCGCCGGCGAGGACGTCATCCACCTCACCGACGAGAGCCGTCCCGACCCGTGGGTGCCGTCATCCGGCCCCCGCCAACTGACCGTCACGATGGTCTACCCGGCCGTCCCCGGGACCGGGACTCCGGCCCCTTACATGAGCCTCGCCGAGGCAGCCGGAGTCATCCAGCAGCGGAAGTTGCCGGCGAGCTACGGCGTCACCCCACAGAACCTTTCCAGCGTCACCACTCACGCCTTCGACGGCGCGCGGCCGCAGCGCGGCAAGCATCCGCTGGTGGTCCTCTCACCCGCGTACGAGGACCCGCGCATGACGCTCACCTCGCTCGCGACCGACCTGGCCAGTCACGGCTACGTCGTCGCGCTCGTCGGCCACACCTACGAGGACAGCGGCGAGACGCTGGCGAACGGCCAGACGCCGCCGTGCGCGATCTGCGATGACCCGAAGACGCTCGACTTCGACTCCGTCGCCGCCAGCCGCGCGCTGGACGTGTCTTTCGTGATCGACCAGTTGACGCACGGCAATACCGCGTGGCCCCTGGCACACCTCATCGACAAGCACGAGATCGGCATGGCCGGACACTCCCTCGGCGGAGCGGCGGCCGCCGCCACGATGATCGCCGACCCGCGAGTACGGGCCGGAGTGAACATGGACGGCAGCTTCCACCCGGCCCCGATGCCCGGCCAGATCAACCGGCCGCTCCTCATGCTGGGTACGGCCGACTACCACTCGGTCGGCGGCCACGACACCTCGTGGGGGCAGACCTGGGCCGCCCTCGGCGGCTACAAGAAGTGGCTGACGGTCGCCGGCGCCGACCACTTCAGCTTCGCCGACCTGGACCTGCTTCTGGAGCAGGCCGGGTTCCCGACGCCGCCCCTCTCCCCGGAACGCGGGGTGGTGATCACCCGCGAGTACGTGACAGCGTTCTTCGACCAGACGCTGAAGGGGATCGACAGTCCGCTGCTGGACGGCCCCTCGCCGAACAATCCGGAAGTAGTCTTCCAGGGCTAGTGCAGCGCCGCGTTGATCTTTCGGGGGTTCATGCGGCTTTGAGTGGGCTGCCGTCGTAGGTCCAGCGGTAGGGCTTGGCATCGTGTTCGTCGCAGGCCAGGACGAAGGTGTCGATGGCCGCGGCCAGTTCATCGCGGGAGGCGAGCTGGCCGCGGCGTCGTAGACGTCGGGTCAGGGTGGAGAAGAACAGGTCGACTTGGTCGAGCCGGCCGGCGTGTTCGGGCGTGTGGTGGATGTTGAAGCGGGGACGGGACCTGTGCTCTCCGGCTGGGGCGGCTGGTGCTGCCGCGAGACTCCGCCGAACCGACCCATGGGACTGGCCCGTTACTCGCGCGGTGACGCCTGCTGGCTGTCGTAGTACTCCTGGGCGGCGAGCAGCTCGTCTCCGTGCCGGCCGAACCACTGGATCAGTTCGGTCAGCGGCCCGGCCAGGCTGACACCGAGTTCCGTCAGGCTGTAGGTGACCTGGGGCGGGTTGGTGGGCGCGACATGGCGGCCGACGAGCCCGGCCCGGGCCAGTGCCTTGAGGTTCTGCGACAGCATCTTCTGGCTGATGCCACCGACTCGTTGGTGCAGCTGCGCGAAGCGGTGCGGGCCGGCGATGAGGGCCGAGATGATCAGTGTGGCCCAGCGACTTGTCGTCTGGTCCATGATCGGCCTGAGCACGCACTTGTTGTCGAAGGTGTCGTGGGCCAGGAGCCGGGCGGCTGTCGCGACCTGCTGAGTTTCCATCACAGCAGGAGCTTACAAAAAAGTAGGTACTTCCCAGCAGTAAGGGGCTTTCCTACGGTGACCTCGTAAGCACCAACGTTCGAGGAGCCACTGTGAGCAGCAGCAACGCGCGTACGGCGATCGTCACGGGCGCATCGAAGGGCCTGGGCGCGGGGATCGCCAAGGCGCTGGCCGGGACCGGCGCAGCCGTCGTGGTGAACTACCGGGAGGATGCGAAGGGCGCCGAGCGGGTCGTCGCGGGCATCACCGCCGAGGGCGGCCGGGCGATCGCGGTCCGGGCCGACGTGGCCCGCAGCGACGAAGTGCGCCATCTGTTCGATCGGGCGCGCGAGGAGTACGGACCGGTCGACGTGCTCGTGAACAACGCGGCCGTCGCCGCCTTCGCGCCGCTGTCGGGCATCACCGAAGAGGAGTTCCAGCGCGAGATGACCACGAACGTCCTGGGCACGATCCTCACTACGCAGGCCCTGGCCGCGCAGGACGACATCGGCGCCGCTTCGATCATCAACGTCTCGACGGCCGGCACACTTACCCACCCGCCGTACGCCTCGCTCTATGTCGCGTCCAAGAGCGCTGTCAACGCGTTCACCATCGTTGCGGCCAAGGAGCTGGGACCGCGCGGCATCCGGGTCAACGCGATCATGCCCGGACCGTCGGACACCGAGGGCACCAGGGCCATGGGATTCCCCGGCTCGGCCCAGGAAGCACAGGCGATCGCCGGCACCCCGCTGGGCCGAACGGGTACCCCGGACGACTACGGCCCACTGGTGGCTTTCCTGGCTTCCGACGGCGCGCGCTGGATCACCGGGGATGTCATCCTCGCTTCCGGCGGCATGCGCTGACGTCCCGTCCGTTCGGCTACGGGCTCCGGGCTCCGGGCTCCGTCGGCTACGAAACACGCCCTGGACACACCACAGCGCAGGAAGTCGGCCAGCCCGACTTCCTGCGCCAAACCAACGGGACCCCAGCCGGCCGACACCAACTGGAAGAAGTCCAGCTACAGCGCCCCTGGCCCATTCGAGGCCGGAAGACAGCCAACAAACCGAGGCCGCCCGGCACCGAAGTGCGCCGGGCGGCCTCGGCGCCGGGGCGTCCGCGGCCTCAGCGGCAGAGGGCGGCTTCCACCAGGCCCTCGACGTGCTTCATGGCCGCCGGGTCGGCCGGCCGGTTCGTCACCGCGATGTTCGCCGCAGCGCTGCCGTCCTCCGTGACGCCGCCCCGGGTCTCGTAGCCCGGGAAACTGCCACCGTGCCCCCAGTAGAGCCCGCCGCCGCAGGGCAGGGGCTTGCTCACGAGGCCGAGCCCGTAAGCGGCGCCGGGGCCGAGGTAGTCGACGGGGACGGTCTTCTTCATCTCGGCGAGCTGGGCCGGCCGGAGCAGGTCGCCGTGGAGCAGTTCGGAGAAGAACCGGTTGAGGTCGGAGTTGGTGGAGATCATCTGACCGGCTGCCCAGCCGAAGGACGGGTCCGTCTCCGTGACGTCGCCCAGCGGCGCGTCCGGGGTGTCCCGGTAGTAGCCCTTGGGGTGCGGCTCGCGGATGGTCAGGTCGCCGGGGGCGGGGAAGTAGGTGTGGCGCAGGCCGATGCGCTTGACGATGCGGCGGTCGATCTCCGCCGAGAGCGGGCGGCCGGTGACCCGTTGGACGATCAGGCCGGCCACGATGTAGTTCGTGTTGCTGTACTTGGACCGGTCGCCCGGGGCGAAGTCGGCCTTGAACTTCAGTGCGGTGTCGAGGAGGTCGCGCGGCTCGTAGTAGCGGGGCGGGACATCGCCCTTGAGGTAGTCCGGGAGCCCGCTGGTGTGCTGGAGGAGCTGACGGACGGTGATCTTTCGCCCGTCGATGCCGTCCCCGCGGAGGAGGCCCGGCAGGTAGGTCTCGACGGGCCCGTCGAGGTCGATCTTCCCCTCTCCGACCAGTTGCAGCACGACCGTCGCCGTGAACGTCTTGGTGTTGCTGCCCATCCGCACCTGACCGTCGACCGGGACCTTCGCCTTGGTGGCCAGGTCACCCACCCCGGCGGTGTAGTTGCGGGCGCGGCTGTGCCCCTTCTCGACGGTCGCCAGCGCGCCGGGAATGCCGTCGTCCCGCACCAGCGCGTCGAGGCCCTGCTGGACGATGTCCGGCTTCGGCGCCGCGAACGCCGCGGTCGGGGCCAGTACCCCCGTCGCCAGAGCACCGACGGCCATGGCGGCCACCAGGACCTTCCTGTGCCGGGACGGACGGACGGTCTGCCGCACCTGCTTGCGCATGTTTCAACTCCGGTTATTTGTCGAGGGAAACGGCGGATCGCACCGTTACCCCCACCCTCTCCGGAGCAAACCACCTGCGACGATGCTGCTACCCACCCGGTCTTGGGTGGGGTTATCCCCCTATGTCCGCAGGAGTGCGGGTTCACGGCAGCACGGCCACCGCCTCCGCCTCGCCTCCACTTCCACTTCCACCAACTGGTCGTTGAGGCTTCCCTGTCAGCGGACCTGGTCGCTCTTCGGCCCGATGCCTTCGACCCTGGCCGGAGTTCCGTCCGGGGCGAACGCGTGGTGGAAGGTGAAGGCGTGCGGCGCGGAGCCGTGGTCATGCAGGTGTTCCAGCCTCGAAACCCCGTCCTGCCAGACGGGTATCACGCCGTCGGAGACCCACCAGAACACGTAAGCCGGGCGTCCCGTCCTCTCGAACCAGTCGTAACGCCTGTTCAGCGCCTCACGGTGCAGGCCGGTGTAGATGGCGTCGAAGGCGGAGTGCAGGCCGGTCCAGAGGGAGAGAGTCGCGGCCAGGGCGGTCGTTTCCGCCGTACGGCCCTTGCCGTACCAGGCCGGTACGGCGAACTCCCCCCATGCGCCCCAGTCCAAGTCGAAGTGCGTGCCCCGGCCGCCGTCTGCCGCTTCGGCATGGGCGAGGTACCCGGGGTGCTCGCTGATCTTCCGGTAGACGGCCTCGCCGGTGTCGTGGAGTTCGCGCGTGAGAGGCGCGGGATCGGCAAGAGGTGACTTCAGGACGCCGAACGTGTACAGCGCAAGATGAGGCATGCGTCTCTCCCTGGTTGGAGGTGCCTGGCGTGGGCCCGGCCGCGGGCGGCTCAGCCTGAAGGAACTCCTGTGCGACCGTGGGCGATCGCCGAGGACCAGGGGTGAAGGTAGCCGCCTCCGCGGCCCCTGTCGAAGTTGCGTTTTCCCCGCCCAAATGGCCTCTTGCGCCGGCCGTTGCGGGCGCGGGCGGCGTCGAGGTCCTCGGCGAAGAACGGGCCGGCCTCCTTCGCGTGCACCTGTACGGGCGCGCCGCCGGGCCAGTCCGTGCCGAACTCGCCCGGGTTTCCGCTGTGCCCGTTCCTACGGCCCGCGCACCGCTAGCGTCGAGCCCGTGATCGTATGGCTCAACGGCACCCACGGCGCGGGCAAGACGACGACCAGCGCACTCGTGCAGCAACTGATCCCCGACTCCCGGGTGTTCGACGCCGAGAAGGTCGGCGAGACACTCATGGACATCACGCCGGGCCTGCCCGGGACGGACAACTTCCAGCACTGGCCGCCGTGGCGGCCACTCGTAGTCGAGACCGCCCGCCACGTGCTCGACTACACCGGCGGGGCTCTGGTGATGCCGATGACCGTCCTGGTCGAGCAGTACTGGCGCGAGATCAGCACGGGCCTCGCCCAACACGCCATTCCGGTGCGGCACTTCGTCCTCCACGCCGACCAGGAGACCCTCCGTGGCCGCATCGCGGGGGACACTGTGGTCGGTCCCAACTCCCGTTTCCGCCTCAACCACCTTGAGCCCTACGCCGAAGCGGCCCGTACCTGGTTGCACTCCGAGGCCGAGGTCGTCGACACCACGCACCTCACGCCCGCCCAGGCCGCCCTGCAAATCGCAGAGGCCCTCAGGAGTTGAGGTCCGCCCGCCACACGCGACAAAAACGAGCTCCGTTGTCGATCGAGTAGCGCGAACAGCCTCCACCAGGGACCGGCTCAGCCCGCCCAACGCCCGACCGCGCAGGAAGTCGGCCGGCCCGACTTCCTGCGCAGCCCCGGCGCAGGATCAGGCGCTGCCCGCCTTTTGCTCGACCAGGACGGCGCCGGATGCCGGTTCGGGCTTGCGCAGCGGGAGCTTGGACCAGCGGAACGGAGCCAGCAGCAGGCCGAGGTAAGAGTCCGGCAGGCGGACCTGGTCGGCCAGGCCGATGTCCTCGGGCGGCATCCGGTCACCGGGCAGGTAGAAGGTCCCGAACAGCAGATCCCACAGGACGACCTTGCCACCGAAGTTCTTGTTGGCTTCGCGCAGGTCCCTGGAGTGGTGCCAGCGGTGCCCTTCCGGTCCGGGCACCAGGTAGTTCAGCGGGCCCAGCCGGACGTCCATGTTGGAGTGCATGGTGACGCCGTGGCAGTTGTAGAAGGTGAGAAGGATGATCAGGCCGGAGATGCTGTGCAGCGTCCACCCGGTCAGGGCCAGCGGGAAGACGATCGCCACGTCGTCGAGGAAGAAGTCAATGGGGTGGAACCGGGCGGAGTTGAGCCAGTAGAGCCGCTCCGAGCTGTGGTGCACCGCGTGGAAGCGCCAGAAGACCCGCGAACCGTGAATCCAGCGATGCATCCAGTAGTAGAAGAACTCTCCCACCAGGAGCGCCAGTGCGGCCTGGGCGACGGGAGGCCAACTCGTCGGCCACAACGTGCTGTCCAGCTCGTCGGAAAGCAGGACGGATCCGGCGAACAGGACCGAGAGGAACAGCGGCTCGATCAGCCGGGCGACCACCAGCAGGGCCACCAGACTGGAGGTGGCGTCCGACACGACGTCCTTGCGCGGGCGGTTCCAGCCCTCGTAGAACGGCTGGACCCGCTCCAGGACGGCCACGTACACCGAGGCGAAGAGGGTGACCATCGGCACGATGGCCCACTGCGGGAACGACGTGTCGACCAGGGTGATGGACGCCCCGAGTGTCAGCACCATGAGGATCGGATAGCTGAGATAGCGGATGGTGAAACGCAGGGTTCTGCGCGCGGCGCCGAGTTCTGTTGCGGTTGCTAATTTCATTCCTGATCTCCCCGTGGACTTCTTCGGACTTCTTCTGCACCCCTCCGCGCGGGACGGGCAGGTATTTATTGGCTTCCGGCCATCTGCTGCCATATCCGAACCGGCCCCAGCGGCGAGAATCCGTTTGCCTCGGCAGCCGCCAGCTCCACGTCTCGCTCATATCCGACCAGGTCGACTCCCGGCGCCTCTTCGTGAGCACAGGAGATGAGACCGGCCCATGTCCGGACGGACTCCCCCGGGGGGCCGAAGACGTTCGTCACCCCCGCCACACCATGGCTCAGGTGAAGCACGGCTCCCGCCACCAGGCTGTCGTCCGAGAATCCCCCGAGGAAGATCACGTCGTCATCGAGCAGAAGGGTTTCGGGGAACGTGTTCACCGATGTGTCGCCGCCCGCCCATGCCCGCTCCCACGCACGCAACTCATCGGCACCGGTGACACGCCGCCACCGCTGGTCTGCACCGTCCCGTGACGCCACCGGCGCCGAGGCCGCGACTGCGGCCGGCCGGTGGATCCACTGCGCCTCGATGAGAATTCGATAGTTCCCCGGGAGGAGGTCGGCGTTGGCGAAACTGTCCTTGACGAAAAGCGGTTCCAGCGACGCCTCCCGCAGTACGTCGAGAACCTCCGAGCCGGACATCGACGGGCTCAGGATCACCAGATTCGGGTAGTACGTGAGACTCTTCTTCAGATTCACCCACGCGACGTCGGAGAGTTCTCCGGAGAACCCGTGCGCCCGACACATCGCCTCGCACCAGGACGAGTTGTTCCGGGCCGCGGCGAGCAGCATCGGCGCCACCGAGGAGTCAGCGTCCGCAGCCCGGCCATTACCGAACCACCTCACCGAGTAAACGGATCGGCACCAACGGACCCACAGACTCGTAACGTCCACCAACTCCCCTTCGTCAAGGCCGACTCCGCACCCGGCCGGCTTCCGCAATTCCGGCCACCCTTTGAAGGGGATGCACCCGCTCGAAGAGCGCTACCTGCCGACCGTGCGGAGCCTGTGGCGGCAAGGCCGAACGCCTTCAACGACCTTTGCGTACATCAGTGTTGCGCGGCGCTCCGCTATGATCACTCCTGTTCATGACCACGTCAAGATCCTTTCCAGGGCCACTCCTGCTCGCGAACAGCGCGGAGAATGCCGGGTTCCGACCCCGAGCCTCAGCTCAAGATGACGAAGTCGCGCTGGAGCACCCAACGCCCCGCTGCGCGGGAAGTCGGCCGGCCTGACTTCCTGCGCCGAACGACAGCTCCCCATTCGACCAAGCCTTGACCCGGTCAACCACGGTGGCGTGGTCGGGGAGCCGGTGACTGGCCAGTTGGAGTAGTCGCCGGGGCGGGGGCCACGGGCCGCGGCGAGACTGAGCGCGAGGTCGGATCGTCACCTGCGGCCGACCGCTCCGAACAACCCTGAGGGAAGGCGTTCACCGTGCGTGGGAAAGAACATGGGCTTGTGCCGACCGCCGGTGCCGGATCACCCCGGCGGTCCGGGAGGCATCTGATCGGTACCGCGAGCGTGCTGGCCCTGAGCTGGAGCGCGCTCTGCGGCCCGCTGCCGGCATCGGCCTCGCCGGCGGTTCCCGCCGCGCCCAAGCCCGTGGCCGGGCCCGTGGTGAAGGCGGCGGGCGGCTCCCAGCTCTTCACCGACCCCGAGGGCGACTACTTCGAGGTCCCGGCAGGAGTGACGACTTTGACGATCTCGGCCTGGGGGCCGGGCGGCTCCGGCGGTGGGGGCGGTGGTGGGGGCGGCGCTGGCGGCGGCGGCGGTGGGGCAACCGGCAGTAGCAGCACAGGAGGTGCCGGCGGCGGTGGAGGCGGCGGCGGCGGGGGTGGCGGCGGGGGCCAGGGCGGCCAGGCCGGCATGTTCGTCACCTGCACGGTGGCCGTTGAAAGGCCTCATCAAAGACCCATCACCTCCTTGGAGATCATCGTCGGCGAGCCGGGTGGGCAGGCCGCCGGCGGGTCGGGCGGCACGGGCGGCACGGGCGGTGCCGGAAACAACGACGACGGCACGAACGGCAGCAACGGCGCGAACGGCCAGGAAGTCTCGCAGTTCGAGCACGGGTACAGCACCAAGATCCTGGTGAGGCAAGCGCTCGACCCGATTGAAGAACTCGCGAACGCGCCCCAGGGCGGCGACGGGCACGTAGGCGGACGCGGTGGCGGGGGCACCGGCGGCGACGGCGCGGGCGGCTTCCTCGAATCCATCGGTGACGGTGGCCCCGGCGGCAGCGCCGGCCGCGCGGGCTCCGGGACACCGGCTGCTCCCGGCATCGACAACGTGCCCTATTGCGACAATGAAGGGGCACAGGAGGTCTTCGGGGCGGCGGGCACCAACGGCGGCACACCGGCGTCCGGCGACACCGGCGCCAACGGCGATGGCGCCCTCACCAACAACCAATTCGGCCGCCCTGGTGGCAGAGGGGGAAGCGGCGGCGCCTCCGGACCGGGCGGGGCGGGCGGCGTGGCCACCGCTTTCGGCGGCTACGCGTTCGGCGCCGGCGGCGCGGGAGGCGCGGGCGGGTACGGCAACAGGGGCGGTACCGGCGGCACGGGCGGCACGTTCAGTGTCAACGGCGGCAAGCCGCAGAGCGGCAGCCCCGGCATGAACGGCGACAACGGTCTCGGCGGAGCCGCCGGCAAAGCCGGGGCCGTGCTCATCCAGTGGTGAGTGGCCCGGAAGCGCGGTCGGGCCGACAATTCCCGCGCGCACTCGCGGCTTCGTGCACCACAATGCCCGCATGGAAACGGACACCGTGGCGGAGCTGGTCACGCGGGCACTGTCGGCAATGCGCGCCATCACCGCTTCGGACGACCCGGACGACCACGACGGCTGGGACGAGTACGCACCGCTGCTGTGGCGGGCGTCCGCCGACGAGGCGGCGCTGCCGCTCGGTCTGGAGCTCATCGGCTCCGCCGATCCGATCGAGCGCGCGACCGGCTGCGACCTGCTGCGTGACACCAACTACCACCACGAGGCAGTCCGCACCGAAACGGCCACCGCGCTCGTCGCCCTCGCCCAGCGGGAGACCGACGAGCACGTGCTGCGCGCCCTGGCACGCGCGATCGAGAAGACGCACGACCCGCGCGCCGTCCCCGTCCTCGTCACCCTCGCCGGGCACCCTGACGCCGAGGTCCGAGAGGGGGTGGCCCGCTCGTTCGCGGAGGTCCTCACCGGCCTGCCGGACGGGCCGGACATCCACACCCTCATCGGGCTGACCCAGGATCAGAACCCGCACGTCCGCGACTGGGCGACGTTCACCCTCGGCGTCCAGTCCGGGGCGGACAGCCCCGCGATCCGGGCCGCGCTCTGGGAGCGGACGGCCGACGAGCACGACGAGACCCGCATGGAAGCGATCCACGGGCTGGCCAGTCGGCACGACCCCCGTGTCGTACCACTCCTCGCCGAACTGATCGGCAACCCCGAGGGCGCACACGCCCTCACCTTCAGCGCGGAGCCGATCACGGGCGACCCCGAACTCCTGCCGCCCCTCCCGGAGTACGAGCCCGGCGACGACTGGACCACCGACGCCGTGAACGCCTGCAACCCGGTGCGGCGGGCCCGCCTGGACGCCTTCGCCTGGGAACTGGTCTGCACGCTCCACCGGCTCCGCCCCGACCTGGACGCCGCCGTCTCGATGGAACGCTGCGGCTGGGGCCGTTTCCTCGACATCCACGCCACCTCGGAGTCAACGGGCTACGACATCGAGGCGCTGCTCACCCGCGCGGACGGCGACCCCATACGCGCTGCCGAACTGGTCTCGACCGACCTGCCGAGAATCCAGCCCGCCTGATCTAGCCCTTGGTGCCCCTGCCGCGCAGGAGGTCCGCGATGCGCGCGTCGACCTGCTCGCGGTCGTAGCCCCGCCGCACGATCTCGAACGCCGGCGGGGGCGGCGGTGAACCGGCTTCGGACAGGGCGCTGAGGTAGCGATCGACTTGCTGACGCTCGTAGCCACGCCGCACCAGGTCGAAGCCACGGAACTCTGACGTTGTTGACACTTCGCAGGCCCTCCCACCTTCTGTGTCCACGTCCATCGCCATGGCACTGGCGAGGGAAACGCCGGTGCGGCCACCGGTGCCCACCGGTGCCCACCGGCGTGGCCGCAGCTCACACCCTAGACCCCACCCACCGACAGGCGGCGGGCAGTCTCCGGACCGCCGGAACCCGTCAGCCCCGCCCCGTCAGCCCCGCCCCCTCCGGTCGGGTCGCAGCGGCAGCACCCCGCGGACGCGCCAGCCGTGGGCGTGCGGGCCGGCGGACAGGTCCCCGCCGAGGGCGCCGATCCGCTCGGACAAGCCGGCCAGGCCGGTGCCCCCACCGCCGGGGCGGCGGGCCGGCAGACCGCCGGGGCCGCCCTGCCGCCCGCTGTCGGTGACGGTGACCCGCAGGGCGGGGCCCGGGACGCGAACCACCTCCACCTCCAGCCGGCCCGCACTCGGGGCGTGCCGACGGACGTTGGTCAGCGCCTCCAGGACGACGCGGTAGGCCGCGTCCTGGATCGCGTGCGGGGCGGTCCCCGTCAGGCCCGGCTCCAGCTCGAGGGAGCCGCTGGCCGTGCCGGACGCCAGGAAGCGGTCGACCATCTCCGGGAGGTCGGCGAGGCCGTGGACCTTGGTCGGCGGCGGTTCGGCGAGCGCGGGCGCCTCCGGGTCGCGCAGCGTCTGCAGGGTGTGGTCCATCGAGTCCAGCGCCCGCAGGCCGGCCGCCTCCAGGCGGGACAGGAGCTCCCTGTTCTCCTCTTCGTCGTAGGCGCTGACCTGGGCGGCCTGGACCTCCAGCAGGATCCCCGTCAACTCGTGGGCGACGAAGTCGTGGAGGTCCCTGCCCACGTCGAGCCGCTGCTCCCGGCGGGCCCGCTGGACGGCGCGGGCCCGTTGGTTGTCCTGGCCCCGCAGGTAGAGCCCGACGCCGACGGCGCAGGCCACCGGGAACATCGCCATGGCGACGGCGACCACCGACGGTTCGAGGACCGCCTGCGGCCGCCGGAGCGTGAAACGCAGCGGGAGCGCCATCAGCGCGAGCGCCAACGCCGAACCGACCAGGGTGGCTTGGCGGACCGGCGCCCGCCGGATCACCCTCCCGGCCAGCACCAGCATGGCCGCGAACTCGACCGGGAGCCACGACAGCACCAACCCCTGCGGTCCGGGATGGACGGCGTCCGCGACGAGCGAGAGCCCCGCGACCAGGCCGGCCGCCAGGACGGGGGTGACCGGGCCCAGCGGCCGGCGCAGGATCGCGGTCGCCATCGCCGCGACGGCGACGACGGCCCCGATCCACGCACTCGGCGGGGCGATCGCCGCCGGGGCCGCGACCACTGCCGTCGCCGCCGCGCACACCGCGCGGCGGCGACGCGTGTCAGGCATCAGTTCGGTCTGCACGGGCCGAGCCTACGCACGACGGAGGAACGGTGCGCCCCCCAGCACATGACAGATCGTCAAGCATCTGCCGTTCGGCAGAGCAGCACTGGTCGATCGACTCCCCGAAGAGCCGCACGGGGCACCGACTTGACCGGCCCAGGGCGGGTCCTTGACCTTTCCACGGTCAGCCACCGACATTGTTCGGCCCGCAGGGTCCACCGTTCCGGGGCGGCGCGTAAAAAGGCGTCAAGACCTCCCGGATCGTCATATGGATTCCGTATGGAGTCGCGAGACGGAGGATTCCAGAACCTACGATCCAGCTTTGCCGACTAGAAAGATGAATCCGATATGAAACCCCTCTCCCGCCTCAAACGCGCCCTGGCCTGCGGGATCGCCGCAGTCGCCATGGTCTCCGGCCTGACCGCACAGGCCCAGGCCGCGCCGGAGCCGCCCCTCCACGCGGACAAGACCTGTGGAACCCCGGCCTCGCCGGGCGGCGGCAACTGCATGACCGCGCTGATCAGCTCCGCCTTCGACACGATCAGGCTCATGCGCAACGCCGCCAACCTCAACAAGCTGGACAACGCGGAGTTCACCCAGAGCACCGCGTCGAAGTTGAGCGCGAAGTTTCCCGGGTTCAACGTCATGGTGTTCAAGACCGTGGGCACCGACCTGTACGACACCGAGTGGTTCAAGAACGAGTACAAGTCCGACATGAAGGGGGTGTTGATCGACACCACCTACAAGCTCAACCATTTCATGGACAAGGAGAAGAAGGAGCCCTCCGGCTACGACATATTCCGGATCTGGGTTTTCCAGGGGGACTCGACCCTCCGCAACCGCGGCGACGGCGGGTACATGAACTGGGCGTTCATCGGCAATGACGGCGACACCGTCAAGAAGGAGCCGTGGACCTGCCGGGCGGGCACCGCGCGGCCCTACAAGTGCGACGGCGACGTGCGCAGCATCCACTTCCCCGCGCGGTCCGGCTACGGCACCAGGACCGGCAGCCTGACCCCCGACTCCAGCCCCGGCTACCACGCCTGCCTGGACGTCAACGGCAACGGCAACGCGAACGGCACCCCCGTGCAGATGTGGGAGTGCAACGGCAGCGACGCCCAGAAGTGGACCTACAACGGGTACAAGCTCCAGGCGGCCAACGGCAAGTGCCTCGACCTGGAGGCCAACAAGACCGCGAACGGGACCAAGCTCCAGGTCTGGGACTGCCTGGAGATCCCCGGCCAGCGCTGGAACATGTCGGCCAGCGGCGGCTTCCGGCACATGACGGACATGGAAGACCGGTCCAAGGACGTCTGCATCGACGACTTCAACGGCCAGACCGCCAACGGCAGCACCGTGGCGGCCTGGGCCTGCGGCTCCGAGGACCGGCGTGACGCGCCCAACCAGAACTGGGCCTGGGGCGGCACCCCGCCGACCACCAACCCGCCCACGCCCGGCGGAGGCGGCGGCAACAACGGCGCCGACGTGTACCTGAAGCTCGACAACGGCCTGGGCGCCGTCCCGGTCAGCGGCTCCGCCGGCGCGTCGGTCGTCCCCGGCCTCCGGGGTGGCAACGAGTCCAAGTGGAAGCTCACCTCGGTCGGCGGCGGTCGCTACCGGATCACCAGCTCGTACGGGCTGGAACTCACCGAGAACAGCAACTACATGGCCGAACTCCAGCCGTGGAGCAACTCCTCCCAGCAGAAGTGGGAGCTCGTCGGAGTCGGCAACGGCAAGTACCAGATCCGGATCTCCGACGACGACTGCCTCGCCCACGACGCCGACTTCAAGCAGCTCGGCGTGTGGACGTGCAAGTCGGGCTGGCAGCAGGCGTGGGTGCTGGAGTCCACCTCCGGCGGCGTGATCACCCCGACCGACCCGACCACCCCGACGAAGCCGGACCCGAAGCCCAAGCCGGACCCCAAGCCGAAGCCGGACCCGAAGCCGGACACCAAGCCGACCGTCCCGACCGAGCGGCCGCTGTTCCTGAAGCTCTCCAACGGCCTGGGCGCGTCGGCCCCCACCGAGACCTCGACCTGGGGTGCGCCGATCGTGGGCGGGATCCTGGGGTACAAGGGGTCCACCTGGACGATCAAGCCGCTGGGCGGGGACCGCTACCGGATCGTCAACGACCTCGGGTACAACCTCACCGAGAACCCTGACACCTACGTCGCCGAGCAGCAGGCGTGGGGCGGCACCTCCAACCAGAAGTGGCAGTTCGTCGGCCTCGGCAACGGCAAGTACCGGGTCCAGATCGACGACGACAACTGCCTCACCCACGACTCCGACTTCAAGCAGCTCGGGGTGTGGAGCTGCGAGGGCGGCTGGAAGCAGGAGTGGACCTTCCAGCTCCTCTGACCGGCCGGGCCGGCCGCACAAGGCCGCACAAGGCCGCGCCAGGCCCTGCCAGGCCGCAGTCACAACGAAGGGCGCCAGCCGTACGGTTGGCGCCCTTCGGTCGTTCTTCTCAGCCGACGTCCCGCCCGGAGGCGGCGTGGTAGCGCAGGCCGTCCATCAGGAGGTCGAGGAGGCGTTCCATCCGGACGTGGTGCTCGGGGGTGGTCGCGGCCATGGACAGGCCGCTGAGGCTGAACAGCACGTCCTCCGGCTCGACGTCGGCGCGCAGCACGCCCGACTCGGCCCCGGCCCGCAGGAGTCGGGTGATCGCGCCGGTCAGCATCGCGCGGCTGTGCGAGAAGGGGTCGCCGCCGGAGGCTATGAGCGCGCGCAGCGCGTCGGACATCCCGCGCTTGGTGGTCATGTAGCGGACGAAGCCGTCCATCCAGGCGCGCAGCGCGGCGTCGGGCCCCCTGTCGTCCAGGAGTTCCGCGGCGGAGTCGCACAGCTTGGCGAGTTCGCTGCGGTAGACCGCCTCGACGAGTTCCTCACGGGTGGCGAAGTGCCGGTAGAGGGTGCCGATGCCCACGCCGGCCTCCTTGGCGATCGCCCCGAGCGTCGCCTCCGGCCCGTCCTGGGCGAAGGCCCGTGCGGCCACTTCGATCAGTCGGTCGCGGTTGCGGCGCGCGTCGGCGCGCAGCGGCCGGGGGTCGGCGGTGGTCACGGCTGGTCCTCCTCGGGTTGCAAGCGGAGGATCCTCCGCTTAACCTGGAGACATGCGGAGGGCCCTCCGGTTTCCACTCTACCGGCCGCCCCCTCCCGCGCACCCCAGCTCCGGTCACCCAGCCAGACGGGAACGATCATGAACGCCAGCACCCCGCGCCTCACCACCCCCTTCGGCGCCGAGTCCACCGCCGCCGAGGTCATCTCCGGCGTCGACCTGACCGGCCGCCGCGCCGTCGTCACCGGCGGCGCCTCCGGCATCGGCGTCGAGACCGCACGCGCCCTCGCCTCGGCGGGCGCGCAGGTCACCCTCGCGGTCCGCAACCTCGACGCCGGCGCCCGCACCGCCGAGGACATCACCGCGACCACCGGCAACAAGGACCTCCGGGTCGCGCCGCTGGACCTGGCCGACCAGGCCTCCGTCGCCGCGTTCGTCGCCGCCTGGGACGGGCCCCTGCACATCCTGGTCAACAACGCCGGCGTGATGGCCTCGCCCGAGGTCCGCACGCCAGAGGGCTGGGAGCTCCAGTTCGCCACCAACCACCTCGGGCACTTCGCGCTGGCCACCGGCCTGCACGCGGCCCTGGCCCGGGACGGCGGCGCCCGCGTCGTGGCCGTCAGCTCCAGCGCCCACCACCGCTCCCCGGTCGTCTTCGAGGACATCCACTTCCGCGAGCGCGCCTACGAGCCCTGGTCCGCCTACGGCCAGTCCAAGACCGCCAACGTCCTGTTCGCGGTCGAGGCCGCCAAGCGCTGGGCGGCGGACGGCATCACCGTCAACGCCCTGATGCCCGGCGGCATCCGCACCGCCCTCCAGCGCTACGTCTCCGAGGAGGAGCTCGACCGGCTGCGCGCCCAGGCCGCCAACGGCACCGAGCTGCTGTGGAAGAGCACCGAGCAGGGCGCGGCGACGTCCGTCCTGCTCGCGGCCTCACCGCTGCTGGCGGGCGTCAGCGGCCGCTACTTCGAGGACTGCAACGAAGCCGTCCGCGGCGAGCTCAGCGCACGCACCGGCGTCGCCGAGTACGCCCTCGACCCCGAGGCGGCCGCCCTGCTCTGGCAGGTCTCGCGCGACACCCTGGGCAGCCGCGACTGACAGCCCCCAGCAGAACGCCCCGCTCCCCCAGCGAACCTGGGGGCGCGGAGCGCGGGGCGGGCCCGTTACCTGCGCGGCCCTGCCAGGGCGTAGACCCCGGCGCCGGTCACCAGCAGGGCCACCGCGGTCCAGGTGGACGCCTCCGTGCCAGCGGGGTAGGACATCCAACCGAACGCCTTCCCCACGGTGTTGGGCGGCAGCGGCGGGGAGATGACGGCGAACGCGAGCCAAGCGGTCGGCAGGGTCCAGGCGAGGTGCGCCCCGCACACCACCGCCCCGAACGCGGCCAGGCCGGCCAGGCCCGCGGTGTCCCGGACGACGACCTCGGTGGGGGCGAACCTCGGCCCCACCGCCTGGACCGCCAGCAGCGCCGCACCCGCGACCACGCCGATCAGCAGCGCGTGCGCCGCCCGGCGGGGCGCCCACCGGATCGCGGCCGTCCTGTCCAGTGCGGCGTCCTGCCCGCCGAGTCCGACGGAGCCGGCCGCCACGCCCGCGGCGAGCACGAAGTACACGATCGGGTTGATCGCGTCCGCGTCCATCGCCCCCGTGCCGCCGCCCCGGTTGAAGGCCCACACCACCAGCGCGGTGAGCGCGACCGCGGCGGCCGACGTGGACACCTGCCGTGAGCGCGCGTACAGCATCAGCCACCTCATCGCGACGTTCCCCCGGCCAGCTTCGGAACCTGCTTGTACCCCTCGCAGGAGAGCGCGGCGGCGTGCAGTTCGACGATCCGCGAGCGCTGCTCGGCCGGCGGCAGCGCCATCAGCTTCTGCCACGCGACGTCGGCCTCCGCCCAGGTCTCCAGCGCGTACCGGCTGGTGCCCTTCTCCTGGAGCGGTTGGAGCTGGGAGTCGTGGAGGGCCCAGCTCACGGCGATGCTCTGGGCGGGGATGTCGTGGCTCCCCCCGCCCTCCTTGTCGTTGTCCGGGTAGCAGCTCGGCGCCAGGCCCCTGGCGATCAGCGCGCGGGTCAGCTTGTCACCCTTCGCGTCGGCGAGCATCCGGTCGTTGAAGTCGACCAGCAGCACGTCTGCGGAGAGTTCGCGTGGCGCGGCGAGCTCGTGCAGCGCGGTGTCCTCCCGCACCGAGGTCGGCGCCTTGTCGCCCAGGACGTCGTGCAGCACGCGCATCGCGTCCTTGCTGCGCTGCGTGAGCTCGGCCAGGTGTGAACGGCTCGCCTGCGTCACGCACACCGGCCCGTCGCACACCAGCGCCGCGGCGGCCTTGTCGACGACGTAGGTGTCGCGCGCGGCGGCCGGGAGGACCAGCAGCGCCAGGCCCAGGCCGGCCAGGACGGGAGTCACCGCGAGCAACCGGGCCCGGCGGGTCGCGGCCGCCAGCAGCGCGAAGCCGGTGGCGAGCAGGCCGAGCAGCCAGAGCGCCTGGCCGAGGTGGGCGGAACCGGACAGGGTCAGCAGCATCTGCCGCGGCTCCACGGTCGCCGGGGACAGCTGGGCGAACCGGTTCTCCACCCTGCCCGTCGGCACCAGCCCTTCGTTGTTCACGCGCAGGAACAGGCCCGTCCCCACGAAGACGATCACCACCAGGGCCGGCGGGGTGAGGACGGAAGGCAGCGCCCGCGCGACGCCCATGCCGAACACGGCGCCCGCGACCAGGGCCAGTGCCGCCACCAGCGAGATCGGCAGCCAGCCGAGGGATGCGTAGGTGGTCGGACCGGCCGCCACCTGGACTCCGCCCACCAGAACCAGCAGACCGAAGCCCACCGCCAGCGCGAGCCCGATCGCACCGGCCGGCAGCGCCGCACGGCGCCAGGCCGGCAGTGGCGTGGTCGTCAGCAGCTCGGTCATCCGCGAGCGGGATTCGCGCAGCCCGTACACCGCCCCGATGCCGATCACGAACGGCCACCAGAAGGCCAGCAGGGACCGGGTCCACATGGCCATGGTGGTCCACTGGGCCGTCCACCCCGCGGTGCCGTGCCACCAGAGCGCGTCGAACGGGAAGAAGACCGCCAGGCTGCCGGCCAGCACGACGATGCCGGCCCACGGGGCGGCGGAGCGCCTCAGCTCCGTCCGCAGCACACGTCCGTTCACCAGGCGCTCCCCTGCTGGCCGGAGTTGCTGAGCAGCGCCGAGTAGCCGCGCTCCAGGGGGCTGTCGCCCGGGTGGTCGGTGCTGCCCGCCGCACCCAGTTCGTCCGGCGTGCCCTGGAAGACGAGGCGGCCGTCGGCGAAGAGCACCACGTCGGAGCAGGCGGCCGCGACGTCCTCGACCAGGTGGGTGGAGACGACCACACAGGTGTCGCGGCCCAGGTCCTGCAGCAACTCGCGGAAGCGCAGCCGCTGCGCCGGGTCCAGGCCGGCCGTCGGCTCGTCCAGCAGCAGCACCGCGGGGGAGTTGACGATGGCCTGGGCGATGCCGGCCCGCCGCACCATGCCGCCGGACAGGGTCTTCATCCGGTGGTCGGCGCGGTCCGCCAGACCCACCCGTTCCACGGCCCGCTGGACGGCCCCGGGGATGTCCGCCTTCGGCACCTCCTTCAGCCAGGCCATGTACTCGACGAACTCGCGCACCGTGAAGCGCTTGTAGTAGCCGAAGTCCTGCGGCAGGTAGCCGATCTGGCGGCGCAGGGCCCGGTGGTCGACCACCCGGCCCCCCAGGGAGGTGCCGAGCATCTCCAGTTCGCCCTCGGTGGGGCGCAGCACGGTGGCCAGCGTCCGGATCAGGGTGGTCTTGCCCGCTCCGTTGGGCCCGAGGAGCCCGTGGGCGCCGATGCCCAGGGAGAGGTCGAGCCCGTCGACGGCCATCTTGCTCCGTCCGACGCGCACCCTCAGGCCGCTGGCCCGGATCTCCCAGGCGTAGGTCTTCGGCGCGGTGTCGGCCGCGCTCGCCGTATACGTCATGCGATGGTGCCTTTCCAGGGTGGACATGGGTTTCACAGCGTTGAGTACGCGTCCCTGCGGGCGATCACGGCGCAGACGCCGAGCGCGAGGAGCAGCCCCCACACGGGCAACTGGTCGCGGTGCAGGGCGAGTTCGAGGACTGCGGGGATGCGGCCGGTGACGAACGTGGGCACCACGACGGCAGCGCCCCACGCGGTCACCAGCCCCACGGCGGCGCGGGTCACGCCGATCACGGTGCCCAGCGCCAGGGCGGTGGAGGTGAAGGCCAGGGAGGGCAGCAGCCACTGCGCGGCCGTCGTGTTCCCGGTCAGCCATCCCCCCAGCAGGAGCCCGGGCACGACCACCACGAGGACCGCGGTGGTGCGCCTGAGCAGCAGGGCCAGGCCGGCCCGGGCGGTCGAGGCCGTCAGTTCGTGCGCCGGGTCCAGGCCGCGCGACCACGATGCGGCGACACCGCACAGCGGCAGCACGGGCGCGATCAGCGCCACCATCGAGGAGCCGCCGAAGACCTTCGCCGGCGCGGCCACGTCCAGCAGCATCGCCATCAGGGTGACGACGGCGGTCATCGCCAGCCACGGGGTCATGGCCGGTGTCAGCCAGGCCGACACCCAGGTCGGGCGGTGCCGCCGCCGGGGCGCCCCGACGGCCGCGTCCAACTGCGCGTCCAGACCGGCCCGGACGGTGTCGACGAGCGCGGCGACGCCGGGCGCCTCGGTGGCCACGGAGGCCGCCAGCAGGCTCCGGCACGGCGCGCACGTCTCCAGGTGGGCCTCCAGTGCCCACACCGTGTCCGCGGCCATCGCCGTGTCACCACGCGCGTAGTCGTCGATCAGCCGCCTCGACGCGTGTTCCGCGTTCATGCCAGCGCCTCCCGCATCGCGATCCGGGCCCGGCGGGCACGGGTCTTGACCGTGCCTTCGGGCAGTCTGAGCAGGACGGCGGTCTCCCGGACGGAGAGCCCGTCGAGCACCGTCGCCTGCAGTACGTCTCGGAGTTCCGGCGCCAGCCGCCGCAGCGCGTCACCCACGTCGCCGCCGACGGTCCCGGCGAGCGCCTCCTCCTCCGCCGCGGGCACCACGGCCCGCTCGGCGGCGGCGACCGGCGGTTCGGCGTGGTGGGCACGGCGCCGGAAGGCGTCGACGAGGCGGCGCGCCGCGATCGTCCACAGCCACCCGACGGCCGTCCCGCCGACGGCGCTCCCGGCGAACGCGCCGGCCGCGCGCCACACCGCCAGATAGGTCTCCTGCATGACCTCGGCGACGATCTGCTCGTCCGCGCAGCGACGGCGCAACCGCACCGCCAGCCACGGCGACGTGCGCCGGTACAGCTCGTCGAACGCCGCGCGGTCACTTCTGGCGATCAGCCGGACGAGGCGTTCCTCGTCCAGCTCGTCCAGTGCTCTCCTGCGTGATCTCACACCAGCCAGACGCCGGCGACCGCGCGCAGGTTCTGCATTCGACGTGACCTGCGTCACATGAAAGCAGCGCAGGAAGTCGGCCTACCCGACTTCCTGCGCTGCGGCGACCTCGACGCCCGGATCAGGCACCTGCGGTGGCGAGCACCCCGCCGCCCTACCGGTCCTCGGCCGTCCGCGCCAGCAGCGCGATCTCGGCCGCCACCGCCTCCGGCTCGGCCGCGACGGTGATGTGGGCGACGCCGTCCAGCCCGGGATGCGTACCGACGCGCACCGCCCGCTCGGCGTTGCGCAGCAGGTCGAAGTCGTTGATGTCGTTGCCGAACGCCGCGTACGCGCCGATGCCCATCGACGTCAGGGCCTCCCACTTCGTCGTGGAACCGGGCGCGAAGTCGATGATCGCCTCGTCGAGGTGGTGGTTCACCATCAGCCCGAGCCCCCGGCCGGCCTCGGCGAGCTCCGCCATGTCCGACGCCTCGACGACCAGGAACTTCACCACCTCGGGCAGCTCGGCCAGCTCCACCCGGCTCGCCAGGCCGCCCTGGTCGACGCGGCCCCGGATCGGGTGATCCACCGGCCCGGTGTACGCGTAGTCCCAGGGCCCGTCAGCGAGATAGCCCGCTTCGTGGCGCGCGACCGCCGCCATCAGCCCGCCCAGCACCGCCGGTTCGAACACGGCCCGGGCCCGCACCTGCCCGTCGACCGACACCAGGCTCCCGTTCCCGCCGATCAGCATCGCGGCCGGGAAGGCGCCGTCGAGCACCGGCAGCATGTCCCGAACCGGCCTGGCCGACGCGAAGACCACCTGGTACCCGGCCCGCTCGCACTCACCGATCGCCGCCAGGATCCGGCCGTCGATCGTCCGCCCGTCGAAGCAGAGCGTGCCGTCGAGATCGAAAACCACCGTGCGGGTGCGAAGGTTGACCATTCCCGGATGATATCCGCCCGTTTGGAGACCGTGATGTGATCCCCGCGACGCCGCCCCCGACACCCGTTCGACGACGATCGCCACCGGCGCTCCAGCCTCCCGAAAACCGCTTGCCGGGCGGACGACGGCCCCCGTACCGTCGCCCGGCGTGACCCCGACCCTGCGTACCGAGCGCCTGCTGCTCGACCCGTACGTCCTCGCGGACGAAGAGGACTTCGTGACGCTGTTCCAGGACCGGGAGGTGTCCCGGTGGATGGGCGACGGCCCGCAGCCCGAGGCCGAGGACCGGGCCCTGTTCGGCCGCATCTTCACCCAGGTGTACGCCTCGAACCGGTTCGACGTCTGGGCCGTCCGGCAGGGCGGCCGCCTCGTCGGGCACGCCGAGATCAAGCCCACCACCGTGTCCGAGGGCTTCGAGATCGTCTACGCGCTGGCCCCGGAGGCGTGGGGCCGCGGCCTGGGCACCGAACTGGCGGCCGCGATCGTCGACTACGGCTTCACCGCCCTGGGGCTGACCGAGGTGCACGCGACGGTCGCCGACGCCAACCTCGCTTCGCTGGCGTTGCTGGGCAGGATCGGCTTCCGGCACGTCCGCGACATCACGGAGGACGACGGCAGCATGACCCGCCTGCTCACCCGGGGCCGCGCCGATGCCGCCGGGGCCGCCTCGCCGTAGCCGTCCCGCCGGAGCAGGAAGGCCGGAGCAGGTACGCAGGAACGGGAACGCCGGAGCGGGAACGCAGGAACGAACGCTCCCCCGATCGGGGGAGGCCCCCCATGAGCTGCGCCGCAATACTGGTGATCATGATCAGGGGAATCCGGCCGCTGCTGCGCGGCTCCACGTACTCGGGTGTGCTGTTCGCCTTCCTCGGCGCGCTGGCGAGCCTGCCGCTACTGCCGTTCGCGATGCTGCCGATGATGGCCTGGCCGTCCGGCCCCTACCTCGCACGGGCGGTGCTCACCCTGCTGGCCTGGGCGGCGCTGCTCGCCGTGGTCGGGCTGGCCCGCACCACCCGGCGGGTGCTGATCAGCGGCGTCCGCCGACTGCTGAGGGTGCCGCTGCCGGATCCGGTGTCCGCCGCCCAGGCGGCGGACACCCCCGGCACCGACCGTTGGCGCACCCCGCTGTGGCTGCTGCTGCACGTGGCGCTGGGCTGGGCGGGCGGCTTGGTGAGCCTCGTGCTGCTCGGCGCGGCCGTGGCCCTGCCGGGCGGCTGGGTCTCCGGTGACGCCCGGCTGAGCTGGCCCGGCCGGTCGGTGCAGCTGACGGGCGTCTGGAGCTGGGTGGTGGCGGCGGCCTGCCTGCTGCTGGTGCCGGTGGTGTGCGCGGCGGTGGCGGGCGCGCTGCGCGGGCTGGCCCCGAAGCTGCTGGGTCCGTCGGCGGCCGAGCGGCTGGCGCTGGCGGCGGAGCGGGAGCGCCGGCTGGCCGAACGCAACCGGCTGGCCCACGAGTTGCACGACTCGATCGGGCACACCCTGACGGCGGCCACGATCCAGGCGGCGGTGGCGGGTGAGGTGCTCTCCGCCGACCCGGTGGCGGCGCGGGCCGCCATGCGCAGCATCGAGGAGTCGACCCGGGCCGCCCTGGAGGACCTGGACTACGTGCTGGGCGCGCTGCGCGAGGAGGAGTCGGGGGCGGCCCCGACCCGGACCTTGGCCGACCTGCCCGAGCTGCTGGACCGGTTGCGGCACGCCGGGGCGGTGGTGGAGCCGGAGCTGTCCGGCGAGCTGGCGCAGGTGCAGGGGACGCTCTCCCGGGCGGCGTACCGGATCCTCCAGGAGGGGCTGACGAACGCGCTGCGGCACGGAGCGGGCGGCCCGATCGAGGTCCGGGTGGCAGCCGGGCCGGACACCCTGGAGCTCAGCGTGGCCAACCGGACCGGGACGGGACCGCGCCAGGGCGCCTTCCCGACGTCCGGCCACGGCCTCCCGGGCCTGGCCGAGCGGGTCCGGCTACTGCACGGCGAGATCGAGGCCGGGCCGGACGGGCCCCAGGCCTGGCGGCTGGCCGTCCGGCTGCCCGTACGGTTGTCGGCATGACCGGCCCAGATCCCACCGACGCCGCGCCCGACTCCCTGAGCAACGCCCCGAGCAACGCCCCCGTCACCCTCCTGATCGCGGACGACGACGAGGTGACCCGCAGCGGCCTGCGCACCCTGCTCGCGGCGCAGCCGGGGATCACGGTGGTCGGGGAGGCGGCCGACGGCGTCGACGCGGTCGAGCAGGCGCAGCGGCTGCGGCCGGACGTGGTCCTGATGGACGTACGGATGCCGCGCCGCAACGGGATCGAGGCCACCCGGCAGCTGCTGGCCGAGTCGGCCGCGCCGCCGAAGGTCGTGGTGATCACCACCTTCGAGAACGACGGCTACGTCACCGCCGCGCTCAGCGCGGGGGCGAGCGGGTTCGTGCTGAAGCGGCTTCCGGTGCGGCAGATCGCGGAGGCGGTGCGGGTGGCGGCGGCCGGGGAGGCGATCCTCTTCCCGGCGGCGCTGCGCCGGATGGTCTCCGCCCGCCCGCTGGACTCCGCCGAGGCGTTGCCCCGGGCGGCGTTGACGGTGCGGGAGGAGGAGGTGCTGCGGTCGATGGCCACGGGCCAGTCCAACCCGGAGATCGCGGAGTCGCTCAGGGTGAGTCTGGAGACGGTGAAGACGCACGTCGGGAACGTGCTGACCAAGCTCGGCGCGCAGAACCGGACCCACGCCGTGGTGATCGCGTACGAGTCCGGCCTGGTGGTGCCGGGGCTCGCCGGCTGACCCGGCCCGCCCCAGCACCCGTCCTCGGTCAGGAATCCAGCTCGCCGAGGAAGTCCAGCGCGATGGCCCAGGCCCGCTCCGCCGCCTCGGTGTCGTAGTCGGCCAGCTCGGTGTCGGTGAACAGGTGCCCGGCGCCCCGGTAGCGGTGCACCTCGACGTCGGCCCCGGCCCGCCGCATCCCCAGGTACCAGGCGTTCAGCCAGTCCTCGGTCTCGAACGGGTCCGGCTCGGCGACGTGCAGCTGCACCGGGATCTCGGTGGCCGCGTCCTCGCGCAGGTCGGAGGTGCCGTGCAGGAGCAGCAGGCCGCGGGCCTTGTCGTCGGCGAGGGCGAGGTTCTGCGCGAGCGAGCCGCCGAGCGAGAAGCCCGCGTAGACCAGGCCGCCGTCGGACAGCGGAGCGGCGGCGGTGACGGCCCGGCGCAGCAGTTCCTCGCTGCCGCCGACCTCCTCCTGGTACGCCAGTCCGGCCTCGATGTCGTCGAAGGTCCGCCCGTCGTACAGGTCCGGGGTGTGCACGGCGTGCCCGGCGGCGCGCAGCCGGTCGGCGGCGGCGTGGACGGCGGGGCGCAGCCCGAGGGCGGAGTGGAAGAGGACGATCTGGGCCACGGTCGGGGTCCTTCGGCAGCTGAGGGCGGGTACTCCCCCATGATCCCGCATGATCCGGCGACCCGACTTCCCCGGCCCGCCCGCCCCGGCCTCCCCGGCCTCCCCCGCTCGCCCGCCCCGGGCAACCACGCCCGCCCGCTCCACGACGGGTCGTCAGGTCACCTGATTTACCTACGCTTTACTAGCGGGTAACCTTCCGGACGTGAACGATCTTGTCCATGACATGACCCCTGCCCACCCGCGCCGCCGCCAGGTCCTGAAGGCCGGCGCGCTGGCCGCCGGCGCGACCGCCGCCCTCCCGATCGCCCTCCCCACCCCCGCCGAAGCCGCCGAGCCGGCCCAGGCCACCCAGACCGCCCAGGCCGCCGGAGCCGCCCAAACCGCGCAGGCCCCCGAAGCCGCCCCCCGCTTCCTGCACGGCATAGCCTCCGGCGACCCCCTCCCCGACGGCGTCCTGCTCTGGACCAGGGTGACGCCCCGCCCCGAGTCCCTCCCCGGCTCGGGCCTCGGCCCCGACACCGAGGTCCGCTGGGAGCTGGCCGCCGACCAGGCCTTCACCCGCGTCGTCGCGAGCGGCACGGTGACCGCCACCGCCGCCACCGACCACACCGTCAAGGCCGACGTCCGCGGCCTGACCCCGGACACCCCCTACTGGTACCGCTTCACCGCCACCATCACCACCACCGCCACCGGTACCGGCAGCGCCGTCTCCCCCACCGGCCGCACCCGCACCACCCCCGCCACCGACGCCGCCCTCTCCCGGCTGCGGTTCGGCGTCGCCTCCTGCGCCAACTGGGAGGGCGGCTACTTCTCCGCCTACCGCCACCTCGCCGCCCGCGGCGACCTGGACGCCTTCCTCTTCCTCGGCGACTACATCTACGAGTACAAGACCGGCGAGTTCTGCGCCCGCGGCACGGTCGTGCGCCCGCACGCCCCCACCCACGAGATCCTCACCCTCGCCGACTACCGCACCCGGCACGGCCAGTACAAGACCGACGACGACCTCCAGGCCCTGCACGCCAAGCTCCCGACCATCGCGATCTGGGACGACCACGAGTTCGCCAACGACGCCTGGTCCGGCGGCGCCGAGAACCACACCCCGGGCACCGAGGGCGCCTGGGCCGACCGGATGGCCGCCGCCAAGCAGGCCTACTTCGAGTGGATGCCGGTCCGGCCCTCGATCGCCGGCACCACCTACCGCCGCCTGCGCTACGGCAAGCTCGCCGACCTGCACCTGATGGACCAGCGCTCGTTCCGCTCCCAGCAGGCGAAGACGGGCAGCGGCGCCGTCGACTCGGCCGACCGCACCCTCACCGGCCGCGCCCAACTGGACTGGCTCAAGGCCGGGTTGTCCTCCTCCGACACCACCTGGCGACTGATCGGCAACGAGGTGATGATCTCCCCGGTCGCCTTCCTCTCGCTGCCCGACTACCTGCTGCGCCCGCTGGCCAAGCTGCTCGGCCTGCCCGGCGAGGGCGTGGCGGTCAACCCCGACCAGTGGGACGGCTACACCCACGACCGCCGCGAGCTGCTCGGCCACCTCAAGACGAATGGCATCACCAACACCGTCTTCCTGACCGGCGACATCCACTCCGCCTGGGCCGCCGACGTCCCGAACGAGGCCGCCACCTACCCGCTGTCCGGCAGTGTCGCCACCGAGTTCGTGGTCACCTCGGTGACCTCCGACAACGTCGACGACCTGCTGAAGGTCGCCCCGCAGACCGTCTCACTGGCGGCCGGCACCGCGATCAAGGCGGCCAACTCGCACGTCAAGTGGGTCGACCTGGACTCGCACGGCTACGGGGTCCTGGACATCACCCCCGAGCAGACCCAGATGGACTACTACGTCCTCTCCGACCGCACCCGCAAGGACGCGACCAGCAGCTGGACCCGCTCCTACCGCACCCGCACCGGCACCCAGCGGATCGAGCGCGCGAACGCCCCGATCGCCTGACCCCAGCCCTGACCCCCGCCCTGCGCCCCACCCCGGTCACCCACCCCCGTCACCCGCCCCGGTCCCGCCGCACCCCCGCGGCGGGCCCGCAGCACAACGGCCCTACGACACCACGTCCTTGCGCGCGAACCCCCGGAACGCCAGCGCGAGCAGCACCGCCGCGTACGACAGCGACAGCGAGACGCCCTGCACCATGCCGCCCCACTCCAACTGCGGCTGCAGGGCGTCCGCCCAGGCGTACTGCCAGTGCGCGGGCAGCCACTCCCGCAGGCCCCCCAGCGCCGTGACGGCGTCCAGCACCCCGGTGATGATCGACGCGAACACCGCCCCGCCGACGGCGCCCAGCGGCGCGTCCGTCGCCGTGGAGAGCCAGAACGCCAGCGCGGCGATCACGATCTCGGCGAGGAACACGTACGCCGCCGCGACGGCCAGCCGGGGCAGCGCCTCCCCGGCCGAAAGGCTGGCCCCGGTGGGCAGTTTGAGGTCCCCCCAGCCGTACGCGGCGGTGCCGACGACCAGCCCGATCAGCGGCAGCATCGCCACCGCCACCGCCGAGAACGCCAGCCCGACCGCGAACTTGCGGGCCAGCAGCCGGGCCCGGGGCACCGGCGCGGCCAGCAGGTAGCGCAGCGAGGACCAGCTCGCCTCGGAGGCGACCGTGTCGCCGCAGAACAGCGCCACCGGGATGACCAGCAGGAAGCCGGTGCCCACGAACAGCATGGTGGCGGCGAAGTTGGGCCCGGACGCGGTGGCCAGGTCGATGAAGGTGGTCCGGTCGGGGCGGCTCGGGGTGCCGCCGATCTGGAACGCGGCCAGCATCACGAACGGCAGGGCGGCCAGCACCGCGCCGATCACCAGGGTGCGGCGCCGCCGCAGTTGGCGCATCGCCTCCACCCGCAGCGGCAGTGTCCGGCCCGCCCGGTACCCCTCGGCGTGGTCCGCCGACACGACGCCGCTCACGCCATCACCCACCTCGCTGCTCACCTCACTGCTCACGCCACCGTTCGCACCCCTACTCACGCCGCACCTCCGATCAACGACAGGAACGCGTCCTCCAGCCGCCGCTGCGGCCCGGCGCTCTCCACCGGCACACCGAGGCGCACCAGTTCGGCCAGCAGTTCGTGCGCCGCCAGCCCGTCCAGGCGCACCAGCAGCCCGCCCTCGACGGCCTCCGCCGAGCCGACCCCGGCCAGCGCGCCGACCTTCTCGACGACCGACCCGGGCTCGTACCCGGCGGGCACGCCGAGGAACAGCAGCTCGCCCGCGCCGACGATCTCGCCGACGGCGCCGGTGGTGATCAGCCGCCCGCGGTCCATCACCACCAGGTCCGTGCAGCTCTGCTCGACCTCGGCGAGCAGGTGGCTGGAGACGATGACGGTACGGCCGGCGGCGGCGTACCGGATCATCACCTCGCGCATCTCGCGGATCTGCGGCGGGTCGAGCCCGTTGGTCGGCTCGTCGAGGATCAGCAGGTCCGGCATCCCGAGCATGGCCTGGGCGATGGCGAGCCGCTGCCGCATGCCCTGCGAGTAGGTCCGCACGGCGCGGTCGAGCGCCTCGCCGAGACCGGCGATGGCCAGCGCCTCGTCGAAGCGGGCGTCCTCCTCCGGCCGGCCGGTGGCCTGCCAGTACAGCCGCAGGTTGGCCCGGCCGGTGAGGTGCGGCAGGAAGCCCGCGCCCTCGACGAAGGCGCCGACCCGGGAGAGCACCGGTGCGCCGGGGCGCACCAGGTGGCCGAAGATCCGGATCTCGCCCGCGTCGGGCCGGATCAGGCCCATCAGCATCCGCAGCGTGGTGGTCTTGCCTGCGCCGTTGGGCCCGAGCAGGCCGAGCACCTGCCCCTGCTCCACCCGGAAGCCCAACTCCCGTACGGCGTAACGGTCCTGGGCGCCCTTGTAGCGCTTGCTCAGGCCGGTGATCTGCAATGGCACCCCGGCCAGCGCCGGGTCGTACGCCGGCCCGTCGCCCGCCCCCCGCCGACGGCGGCGCAGCAGCCGGGGCGACAGCACCAGGCCCAGCGCCACCACGACGGCCGCCAGCGGCAGCAGCCAGGTGCGCGCGGGCAGCGGCGTGGCCTCGGTGACGAGTTCGTCGTCGGTCGGCACGGTGAGCGCCCCGGCCGGCGCGACCCGGTAGGTGGCGGGCTCGACGGGCGAGGCGTACGCGAGGTCGGTGGCGGCCAGGGCGAGCCGCAGCCGGTGCCCGGCGGCGAAGGTGTGGTCGACGGCGGGCAGCTCGACCGTGACGGTGCGGCCCGCGTCGGCGCCGGTGACCCGCAGCGGGGCGGCGAGCTGCTGCGGGAGCACGGACTTGCCGTCCGGGCCCACGTCGTACAGCTTGGCGAAGAGCACCGCGTCCGGCCGGTCGGCGTGCACCTGGACGGGCACGGTGGGCTGCCCGGTCAGGTGCAGCGGCTGGCCCAGCGGCGCGGAGTCGAAGGCGGCGTGCTGGCCGGGGAAGTCGAGCGACAGCCCGGCGCCGAGCGAGGCGGCCTGGCTGAGCGCCCCGATCCCGGGCAGCGTCGAGATCCCGGGCGGGGCGCCGCCGGGCGGGTTGGCGATGGTCTGCTCACCGCCGGCCAGTTCGACGCCGTGGGAGCCGGTTCCGCCCAGGCCCGGGTAGCGGTCGGCGGAGGCGCCGCGCAGCACGGCCTGGAAGCCGGTGGAGTCGACGCCCCCGGTGCGGGTGACCCGGAACGCGGGGCCGGTGTCGTCGCCCTGCCCCTTCAGGTAGTGGTCGAACCAGGCGGTCACCCGGTCGTCGACCCGGGCGCTGGTGTCGGTGCCGCCGTCGTGCCCGCCGGCGAACCAGTCCACCGAGACGGGCGCGCCGTTGGCCGCGACGGCCCGGGCGATCCGGTCGCCCTGGTCGAGCGGGAACAGCGAGTCCTGCTGGCCCTGCACGACCAGGGTGGGCGCCTTGAGCTGCGCGGCCACCGAGGACGGGCTGGAGCGGTCCAGCAGTGCGACGGCCTCCGGGTCGGCGTGCCCGGCGGTGGCGACCCGGTCGTACATCTGGCAGAGCGACTCCAGGAACCGCCCGCAGCCGACCGGCCCGCCCGCGGCGTCGCCGCCCTGCCCGGAACCGCCCTGCCCGGAACCGCCCTGCCCGGGACCGCCCTGCCCCGGCCCGGCCCCGCCGCCGCGCGGCGCGCCGCCGGAGGGGCCGAGGTCGCCGGCCGCGCCGGTGGTGAAGAAGATCCCGGCCCAGAGCTTCTTGAACACGCCGTCGACGGCGCCCGAGCCCTGCACGCCCTGCGGGAACAGCGCGTCGGCCAGGTTCCACCAGGTGATCTGGGTGGCCACCGCGTCGATGCGGTGGTCGTACGCGGAGGCCAGCAGCGAGACGGCGCCGCCGTACGAGGCACCGGTGATGCCGACCCGGGGGTCGCCGGGCCCGTCGAGCTGCACCTCGGGCCGCTGGGCCAGCCAGTCCACCAGGTGCTTGACGTCCTCGACCTCGCGGTCGGGCGCGTTGAGGCCGATCTTCCCGCCCGAGTGCCCGAAGCCGCGCGCCGACCAGGTCAGCACCGCGTAGCCCTGCCGGGCCAGTTGCTGGGCGCGTTCGCGCTCGCCGTCCTTGGACCCGCCGAAGCCGTGCGCGAGCAGGATCGCCGGGCGCGGGGTGGTGCCGGTGGTGAAGAAGGAGGTGTCCACCTGGACCTGCTGGTCACTGCCGGGGGTCTCCGGCATGGCGAGGAAACGGTCCTCCTGATGGACCGCCGGCTCACCGCCGGACGCCACCGTCGCCGTACCCGCCCCGGCCACCACCACCAGGGCCACCGCACCGGCCACCACCCTGCGCCGCACCGTCGTACCCCGGCTGCGCCACCGGCGCCACGCCCCACCGAACTCCATGGGGGCTGATCGTATCCGCCCCCCGGGTAGGCGTCCGATAAGGCCAC
Source organism: Kitasatospora sp. NPDC056731 (assembly GCF_040687675.1). Taxonomy (NCBI): domain Bacteria; kingdom Bacillati; phylum Actinomycetota; class Actinomycetes; order Kitasatosporales; family Streptomycetaceae; genus Kitasatospora; species Kitasatospora sp. NPDC056731. The sequence continues at coordinate 31,666 of NZ_JBFBNR010000004.1, read as the reverse complement.
CGCCGAAGCCGCCGCTCCCGCCCCGTTCACCCCGTTGCGTCCGGGTACCGGACGGGAAAACGGAGATCCCCGCACCCCACCAGGGGCACGGGGATCCGCACGGCCGGGCCCGAAGCCCTACAGCACCCGCGTCATCGTCCGATGCGGTATCCCCGCGGACTCGTACACCGGGCCCTCGGCCGTGTACCCCAGCCGCTCGTAGAACCCCAGCGCCCCCACCTGCGCGTGCAGTTCCACCTCGACGGCCCCGCGGTCGAGCCCGGCCGCCTCGATCGCCCGCACCAGCTGGGCCCCGAGCCCGGTCCCCCGGGCCGCCGACACCACCGCGAGGCGTCCGAGCAGCACCCGGCCCTCGACACCCCCGGTGAGCTTCAGCGCCTGCTCCCCGAAGATCAGCCGTGCGGTCCCGAGCGCGGTCCCGTCCGCCGCCACGGCCAGCAGGTGCACCGAGGTCGCGTCGTACTCGTCGTACTCCAGCTCCTCCGGCACGTGCTGCTCGACGATGAACACCTCGCGCCGCACGTCCCACACCAGTGCCAGGTCCGCGGCGCCCTCCGCGGTCCGGATGGCCCCCGTCATCTCAGCTCTCCGACGAGATGATGTCGAGCGCCTTGCGCAGGTCGGGCGAGTACTCGCTGGAGAACTCGACCCACTGCCCGTCCGCCGGGTGCTCGAAGCCGAGCGACACGGCGTGCAGCCACTGCCGGGTCAGCCCGAGCCGCTTGGCCAGCGTCGGGTCGGCGCCGTAGGTCAGGTCGCCCACGCAGGGGTGGCGCAGCGCGGACATGTGGACCCGGATCTGGTGGGTGCGCCCGGTCTCCAGCTTGATGTCGAGCAGCGAGGCCGAGCGGTAGGCCTCGACCAGGTCGTAGTGGGTGACGGACGGCTTGCCGTCCTTGGTCACGGCCCACTTCCAGTCCGAGCTGGGGTGCCGTCCGATCGGCGCGTCCACGGTGCCACTCAGCGGGTCCGGGTGCCCCTGCACGAGGGCGTGGTAGCGCTTCTCGGTGATCCGGTCGTGGAACTGCCGCTTGAGGTCGGTGTACGCGCGCTCGGACTTGGCGACGACCATCAGCCCGGAGGTGCCGACGTCAAGCCGGTGCACGACGCCCTGGCGCTCGGCGGCGCCGGAGGTGGAGATCCGGTAGCCGGCCGCGGCGAGCCCGCCGATGACGGTGGTGCCGGTCCAGCCGGGGCTGGGGTGCGCGGCGACGCCGACCGGCTTGTCGACGAGCACGATGTCCTCGTCGTCGTGGACGATCCGCATGCCCTCGACCGGCTCGGCGATGATCCGCACGGGGGCGGCGGGGGCGGGGATCTCGACCTCCAGCCAGGAACCGGCGGTCACCCGGTCCGACTTTCCGGCCACGGCGCCGTCGAGCGTCACCTTGCCGTCGGCGGCCAACTCGGCGGCCTTCGTCCGGGAGAAACCGAACATCCGGGCGAGGGCGGCGTCGAGGCGCTCGCCCTCCAGGCCGTCGGGTACGGGGAGGCTGCGGATCTGCGCTGCGGTACTCACCCGTACGAGTATGCCGGAACCGCGGCCCTCCGCCGCCCGCCCGACCGCCCGGGGCCCCTGCTACTCGGTCTTGCCGCCCTGCTGGTGGACGGTGCCGTCCGGGTTGCTGCCCCGGAAGGAGAGCAGCACGACGAGGATTCCGCCGCAGACGATCGCCGAGTCGGCGAGGTTGAAGACCGCGAAGTGCTGGACGGAGATGAAGTCGACGACGTGCCCGCGGAAGACGCCCGGCGAGCGGAACAGCCGGTCGGTGAGGTTGCCCAGGGCCCCGCCGAGCAGCAGCCCGAGCGCGATCGCCCAGGGCAGGCTGTACAGCCGGCGGGCGATCCGCCAGATCACCACGATGACGGCCGAGGCGATCATCGTGAAGACGACGGTCAGCGCCTGCCCCATGCCGAAGGCGGCGCCGGAGTTGCGGATGACCTGGAAGGTGACGACGTCCCCGATCACCTTGATCGCCGCGTGGTTCTCCAGCCGGGCCACGACCAGCAGCTTGCTGCCGAAGTCGATCAGGAAGGCGAGCAGCGCGACGACCATCAGCACACCGATCCGCCGACGGCCCTTCGGCGCCTCCGCCTCGGCCGGGACGGTCGCCTCGGCGGGCTCGGCAGGCTCCGCGGGCTCGGTGGGCTCGGCCACGGCCACCTCCACGGCTTCGGCGGGGGTCGGGACGGCGTCGTCCCGCGTCTGGGGGGAACCTTGCGTACTGATGATCCGCTCCGCTGCCGGTGGAGCTCCCCCGGTTGGAGGTGGGGGAGGGTGGGCCCATGGTCGCCGTACCGGACACCTCCGAACCGGACGTGTCCCAGGATTCAGGCGACGTTACGGGGTCGAGCGTACGGCAAGCCCGACCCCCTGCGCCGCCCCGGTCGGCCGCGTCAGCGGCGTTCCTGCTTGGCCTTGCACTGCACGCAGAGCGTGGCCCGGGGGAAGGCCTGCATCCGGGCCTTTCCGATGGCCTGCCCGCAGGACTCGCAGGTGCCGAAGCCGACGCCCTCCAACCTGGTCAGGGCCCGCTCGGTCTGGGCGAGGCTGTCCCGGGCGTTGTTGGCGAGCGCGAGTTCGCTCTCCCGCGAGATGTTCTTCGTACCGGCGTCCACCTGGTCGTCACCGGCTCCGTCGTTGGAGTCACGCATCAGGCCGGAGATGGCCGCCTCGGCGGCGTCGATCTCGTTCTGCAGCCGCTCCAGCTCGCTGATGAGCTCGGTGTGCAGCTCGTGGACCTCGTCGGTGGTCCACGGGTCCTCGCCGGGCCGGACCGGCAGCGTGGCCGGGTCCACCGACTCGGCGCCGCGCGGCACGGTGACGGTGTCGGTGCTGCTCTTCTGCCGTGCGGTAGTGGTCACGGTCCCCTCCCCTGGATCGGCCGCCACGGCCTTGCGTGCCCGCTTGGTGGCGGTACCCGCGCCGGTTGCCTTCTCAGCCATGGCTTCGACCCCATCTACGAACGAATCGAGCCGCCGGTTCCCGGCGGCCTCCAGTGCCGGAACGATAATCCCGATCAAAACCGGTCACAACATGACATTCCGACGCCCCATGATGATCCCACCCAGGCAGTCGCCCCAGCCGCCACGCCCCGCGCGCTGACCAGACTTGTGCCCAGATCACCCCCGCCTAACCACCACCGCCGCCGGCCCCGGAGCGCCCCGGCCGTCCACCGCGGGGAAAAACGATTTGGACAAACCGACTCACCCGGCCGATACACTGGCCCTGCAAGGCGCAGATGGGACGAGTACCGACGTACGCAGCCACCAGCGACCCGGGGACGGTGCGAGCCCGGGGGTGTGCACGGCGGGAAGATCACCCCGGAGCCGCCGGAAGAACGGCCGCCCGCCACCGCGCGGGCCGGCCCACTAGACCCGGCAGCAAGCCCAAACAAGAGGGCCGCAGCAGCACCGCGGCCAAGGAGGGTGGTACCGCGGGGCGGCTCGCCGTCTCGTCCCTCCGTCGGATCCCGTTCACATCCGCCGGAGGTATGACGCCCGCGATGAGCACCTACAACTCCGTCCCCGCACAGGTGGACCTGCCCGCCCTCGAACACCAGATCCTGTCGTTCTGGCAGGACAACAAGATCTTCCAGCGCAGCCTGGAGCAGTCCGAGGGCCGCCCCGAGTGGGTCTTCTACGAGGGCCCGCCGACCGCCAACGGCATGCCCGGCGCCCACCACATCGAGGCCCGCGTCTTCAAGGACGTCTTCCCGCGCTTCCGGACGATGAAGGGCTACCACGTCGCCCGCAAGGCCGGCTGGGACTGCCACGGCCTCCCGGTCGAGCTCGCCGTCGAGAAGGAGCTGGGCTTCTCCGGCAAGCAGGACATCGAGGCGTACGGCATCGCCGAGTTCAACGCCAAGTGCCGCGAGTCGGTGACCCGCCACACCGACGCCTTCACCGAGCTGACCACCCGCATGGGGTACTGGGTCGACCTCGACGAGGCCTACCGGACGATGGACCCGTCGTACGTCCAGTCCGTCTGGTGGTCGCTCAAGCAGATCTTCGACAAGGGCCTGCTGGTCCAGGACCACCGGGTCGCCCCCTGGTGCCCGCGCTGCGGCACCGGCCTGTCCGACCACGAGCTGGCCCAGGGCTACGAGACCGTCGTCGACCCCTCGGTCTTCGTCCGCTTCCCGCTGACCAGCGGCCCGCTGGCCGGCCAGGCCGCGCTGCTGGTCTGGACCACCACCCCGTGGACCCTGGTCTCCAACACCGCCGCCGCCGTCCACCCGGAGGTCACCTACGTGGTGGCCACCGACGGCGAGGAGAAGCTGGTCGTCGCCGAGCCGCTGCTCGCCAAGGCCCTCGGCGAGGGCTGGGAGGCCACCGGCGATTCCTTCACCGGCGCCGAGATGGAGCGCTGGGCCTACCGCCGCCCGTTCGACCTGGTCGAGATCGAGAACGCGCACTACGTCCTCAACGCCGACTACGTCACCACCGAGGACGGCACCGGCATCGTCCACCAGTCGCCCGCCTTCGGCGCGGACGACCTCGCGACCTGCCGCAAGTACGGCCTGCCGGTGGTCAACCCGGTCCTCGCCGACGGCACCTTCGCCCCCGAGGTCCCGCTGGTCGGCGGCCAGTTCTTCAAGAAGGCCGACGAGGCCCTGGTCGCGGACCTCAAGGAGCGCGGCCTACTCTTCCGCCACCTCCCGTACGAGCACAGCTACCCGCACTGCTGGCGCTGCCACACCGCCCTGCTCTACTACGCGCAGCCGTCCTGGTACATCCGCACCACCGCGGTCAAGGACGCCCTGATCCGGGAGAACGAGGCCACCAACTGGTACCCGGAGACCGTCAAGCACGGCCGCTTCGGCGACTGGCTGAACAACAACATCGACTGGGCGCTCAGCCGTAACCGCTACTGGGGCACCCCGCTGCCGATCTGGCGCTGCGAGGAGGGCCACCTCACCTGCGTCGGCTCGCTGGCCGAGCTCTCCGAGCTCACCGGCACCGACCAGAGCGAGCTCGACCCGCACCGCCCGTACATCGACGACGTGACCTTCGCCTGCCGCGAGTGCGGCGGCGCCTCGACTCGGGTCCCCGAGGTCATCGACGCCTGGTACGACTCGGGCTCGATGCCCTTCGCCCAGTACGGCTACCCGTACCAGAACAAGGAGCTGTTCGAGAAGCGCTACCCGGCGCAGTTCATCTCCGAGGCGATCGACCAGACCCGTGGCTGGTTCTACACGCTGATGGCGGTCGGCACCCTGGTGTTCGACAAGAACAGCTACGAGAACGTCGTCTGCCTGGGCCACATCCTGGCCGAGGACGGCCGCAAGATGTCCAAGCACCTGGGCAACATCCTGCAGCCGATCCCGCTGATGGACCAGCACGGCGCCGACGCCGTCCGCTGGTTCATGGCCGCCGGCGGTTCGCCCTGGTCGGCCCGCCGGGTCGGCCACGGCACCATCCAGGAGGTGGTCCGCAAGACCCTCCTCACCTACTGGAACACCGTCGCCTTCCAGGCCCTGTACGCCCGCACCGCCGGCTGGTCCCCCTCGGCGGCCGATCCGGCCCCGGCCGACCGCCCGCAGCTGGACCGCTGGGTGCTCTCCGAGCTGAACACCCTGGTCCGCGAGGTCGACGCCGCCTTCGAGGCGTACGACACCCAGCGCGCCGGCAAGCTGCTGTCCGGCTTCGTCGACGACCTGTCCAACTGGTACGTCCGCCGCGGCCGCCGCCGCTTCTGGCAGGGCGACGCGGCCGCGCTCGCCACCCTGCACGAGGCGCTGGAGACGGTCACCCGCCTGATGGCCCCGATGACCCCGTTCATCACCGAGCAGGTCTGGCAGGACCTGGTCGTCCCGGTCGCCGCGGACGCCCCGGCCTCGGTCCACCTGGCCACCTGGCCGCAGGCGGACGAGTCGCTCATCGACACCGACCTCTCCCGGCACATGGCGCTGGTCCGCCGCCTGGTGGAGCTCGGCCGAGCCACCCGCGCCGAGTCCGGCGTGAAGACCCGTCAGCCGCTGTCCCGCGCGCTGATCGCCGCCCAGGGCTGGGACGAGCTGCCCGCCGACCTGCGCGCGCAGATCGCCGAGGAGCTCAACGTCTCCACCCTGGAGTCGCTCGCCGAGGTCGGCGGCTCGCTCGTCGACACCAGCGCCAAGGCCAACTTCCGCGCCCTGGGCAAGCGGTTCGGCAAGGGCGTGCAGGACGTCGCCAAGGCGGTCGCCGCCACCGACGCCGCCCGCCTGGCCGCCGAACTGCGCGCCGACGGCGAGACCTCGGTCGAGCTGAACGGCGAGCCGGTCACCCTCTCCCCGGACGAGGTGATCATCACCGAGACCCCGCGCGAGGGCTGGGCCGTCGCCAACGAGTCCGGCGCCACCGTCGCCCTCGACCTGGCCATCACCCCGGAGCTCAAGCGGCTCGGCGTCGCCCGCGACGCCATCCGCCAGATCCAGGAGGCCCGCAAGAACTCCGGCCTCGACGTCGCCGACCGGATCGTCCTGCGCTGGCGGGCCACCACCGAGGAGACCGCCGAGGCCATCGCCGAGCACGGCCCCCTCGTCGCCGAGGAGGTCCTGGCCACCGACTTCGCCGCCGGCACGGCCGACTGGGACTCCGAGACCTTCGCCGACGAAGCCCTCGGCCTCGCCTTCCAGCTCCGCAAGGCCTGACCCGCTCCGAAGCCGCCGTCACCCCGCCCGGGGCGACGGCGGCTTCGCCGTACCCGCGCGCCCCTGAAGTGGCGTCACCACCCCGCGCGCGCCCATCCCCCGCCCCCGTCCGCAGCACAGCAGAGCGCCCCCTGTTCGACCCGTGGGTCGAACAGGGGGCGCTCTCAAAAGGCCGTGCTACAACCTCAGTTGTCGCCGTCCTCGTCGATCAGGAAGCCCCGCATCGGCGCCGGCGCCTGCTGCATCGGCTGCGGAGGCTGCGGGCGGACGGCCGCCATCGGCTGCGTCATCCCGGCCGGCTGCATCTGCGGCGCGCCGGTGTTGCCACCGGACGCCTGGCCGCCGAAGCTCGGCGCCGGCAGGTTGCCGCCGAAGGAGCTCTGCCCACCGAACGACGGCGCGTTGCCACCGAAGGCCGGCTGGTTGCCACCGAAGGCCGGGGCACCGCTCATCGCACCGGCACCGGCCGGAGCCATCGACGAGGCCGCCGGCGGCAGCGACGCGGTGGCGGGGATCCGCGGCGGGGCGAGCGAGTCGTCGGCCTGCGACTCCAGCTGGCGCAGCTGGGTCTCCAGGTACGACTTGAGGCGCGTCCGGTACTCGCGCTCGAACGCCCGCAGGTCCTCGACCTTGCGCTCCAGCGTGGCGCGCGCGGACTCCAGCGAGCCCATCGCGACGCGGTGCTTCTCCTGCGCGTCCCGCTCCAGGGCGTCGGCCTTGGCACGGGCGTCGCGCTCCAGGCCCTCGGCGCGGCTGCGGGCCTCGCCGACGATCTTGTTGGCCTCGGAACGGGCCTCCGAGATCGCCTGGTCGGCGGTCTGCTGAGCGAGCGCCAGGACGCGGGCGGCACTGTCGCCACCGGGGCTCTGCTGCTGCATGGGGGCGCCGAGCGGGCCGCCCATCTGCTGCTGCTGCTGCTGCGGGCCGCCCATGGGGCCACCCATCGGCTGCATCTGCTGCTGCTGGCCCATGCCCTGGCCCATCGGGTTGCCCATCTGCTGCGGACCACCGGGGCCGCCCATGGGCTGGAGCATCTGACCGCCCATCGGCTGCACCAGCTGCTGCTGGCCGCCCATGGTCTGGTTCATCTGCTGCTGCGGGCCGCCCATCTGCTGGGGGCCGGCGGGGAGCTGCGGGGCGCCGGAGGGCAGGCCGAGCGGCTGGTTGCCCATCTGCTGCTGCGGCGGGCCGCCCATCTGCTGCTGCTGCGGACCACCGGGGCCCATCTGCTGCTGCTGCGGACCGGGGCCCTGCTGGCCGGGAACCGGCGGGCCGGATATGGCGGCCGGGACGGGGGCGCCGGAACGGGCGTCCTGCGGCGGCTCCTTCCGCATGTTCGCCTGGTTCTGCGCGGCGGCGCGAGTCGCGGCGGCCAGCTTGGCGCGCAGGTCCTCGTTCTCGCGAAGCAGGCGGGTCAGCTCTCCTTCGACCTCGTCGAGGAAGGCATCGACCTCGTCCTCGTCATAGCCTTCGCGCAGGCGGACGGTCGTGAACTGCTTGTTCCGAACGTCCTCGGGGGTCAATGGCATCTCTTCACCTCAACGTGATCGTCGGCACACCGGCATCCTGTCGCATCGCTCACCTACGACTAGGGCCGCACAAGCGAGATCAGGACATACACAATGATCATCAGTACGAAGAAGGACAGGTCGAGCGCCACGCCCCCGAAACGCAACGGCGGAATGAACCGCCGAAGAAGCTTGAGCGGCGGATCCGTGACAGTGTACGTGGCCTCCAGGACCAGGACCATGGCCTTGCCGGGCCGCCACGAACGCGCGAACTGGAAGACCCAGTCCATGACCAGTCGCACAAGCAGGAACACCAGGAAGACGGTCAGGGCGTAGTAGAGCACCGCCCACACGATGTCCATCGCGTTTCCCTCTCCCCGGTTCCGGACCCTTGGGCCCGCCGCTCGTCACCTGTCGCTAATCCACTGTTGATCAGATCCACACGTAAAGTCGTGGCCGGGTCAGCTCTGGTTGAAGAACCCACCCTCGGCGATCCGTGCCTTGTCCTCCGCCGTGACATCGACGTTAGCAGGCGACAGCAGGAACACCTTCTGTGTCACGCGCTCGATACTGCCGTGCAGACCGAAGACGAGTCCAGCGGCGAAGTCTACGAGTCGCTTCGCGTCGGTGTCGTCCATCTCGGTCAGATTCATGATCACGGGGGTCCCGCCACGGAACTGTTCCCCGATGGTACGGGCCTCGTTGTAGGTTCGCGGGTGCAGCGTGGTGATGCGGTAGGGCTCTCGTTCGTTCACTACCTTGGGCATGATCACCGGGGCGCTCTTCTCCAGGTTGTGGCGGCGTTCGGGTGTGATGGACGACACGGGGGCCATCCTCGGGGTCTCCTGCCGGATCGGCACCGCGGCCGGAACCGGCTGCGGGGTGATCGAGGAGACCGGGGCGGGCGCGGCGGCCGGCCGGGGGATGTCCTCGGTCCGCTGTCCCGTTCGAATCGGCTCGGGGTCCGCGTCGTAGTCGTCGTCAGGGTCGTACCCCTGACCGTCGTACGTCTCGTCCTCCACGAGGCCGAGGTAGACCGCCATCTTGCGCATTGCGCCGGCCATGCTCCTGTCTCCTCCGCTCATAGCCACCTCGCTGGCGCTCGGTGGCGGCTTCGCGAAACGCGCACCTTCCGATGGTCGCTCGCTCTGCTCGCTCCGTGCGGACCGGCTCCGTCCCGGCGGCCAGGCCGTGCGGCCCTGCCTGCGGATTCCGCGGTCCACCCACGACGGCCCGTCAGGCCGACGGCCGGTCAGAGTTCGTGGGGTGGGGGCCGCGGAGCTGCGATCCACGGTTCGCTAGCGCTCCGAGGAGCTGCTAGATTCTGTCCTATTTTGTCCTGCAGTCTGATCTACTACCCGGTGACGTTACCTGAGGGGTGACCTCACTCCGAGTACCGCCGTTCCGACGCGCACATGTGTCGCCCCGGCGGCAATCGCCTGCTCAAGGTCACCGCTCATCCCTGCGGAGACCATGGTGGCAGCAGGATGGGTCGTGCGTACTGCGGTTGCGATTTCCGTCAGCCGCTCGAAGGCGCGGAGCGGGTCCCCGGCGAGCGGACCGGCCAGCGGAGCGACGGTCATCACACCGTCCAGCCGCAGGCCGGGCGTGTCGGCGATCGCGTCCGTGAGTTCCGCGACATCCTCCGGGGCGACCCCGGCCCGGTGGGCCCCCTCGCCGTGCTCCTTGTCCAGGGCCACCTGCACCAGGCAACCCAGCTCCGGGCGCTCGGACTTGAGCACCGCCGCGGAGAGCGACCCGACCAGCCGCAGCCGGTCCACCGAGTGCACGTGGTTCGCGTACCGGACGACCGAGCGGACCTTGTTGGTCTGCAGCTGTCCGACGAAGTGCCAGTCAAGAGGAAGGTTTCTGCACTGCTCTGCCTTGGGCGCGGCGTCCTGGTCGCGGTTCTCCGCGACATCCGTCACACCCAGTCCGGCCAACAGCGCGGTGTCCTCGGCGGGGTAGGTCTTGGTGACGACGACCAGGGTGACCTCGTCGCGCGGCCGTCCGGCAGCCGCACAGGCGTCGGCGATCCGCCGCTCGACCACGTCGAGGTTGGTCCCCAGCTCCTCGTACCGGGCCCGCTGCCCCTCCGTCAGGGTCCCCAGCCAGCTCTGGTCGGGAAGGCCGCCGCGACTCCCCGGGAACGGTCCGTAGATGTCGTTCGTCATCAATGATCAGAGCCCAACCAGACGTAGCTCGCGAGCCGGCCGGTGCGCTGCTCGCGGCGATAGGAGTAGTGGTCCGCGGATTCGAGGGTGCAGACCGGTGACCGCACCAACTCGGTGACCCCGGCGGCGGCCAGCTGGGCCGCGACCCCCTCGGCCACGTCCAGCGCCGGCGTTCCCCAGGAGGTCTCGGCGAACGCGGCGGGCACCACCGCGGCGACCTCCGCCCGCAGGCCGGCCGGCACCTCGTAGCACCGGCCGCAGACCGCCGGGCCGGTGGCCGCGGCGATCCGGCCGGGTTCGGCCCCCAGTTCGACCATCGCCCGCACGACCGCGGGCACCACCCCGGCCGCCAGCCCGGGCCGGCCCGCGTGGGCCGCGCCCACCACGCCCGCCACCGGATCGGCCAGCAGCACCGGGGTGCAGTCGGCGGTCAGGACGGCGAGCGCGAGCGGCCGGTCGGTGACCACCGCGTCCACCGTGGGAGCGTCCCCCGGCGACTGGCGCTGCGTCACCACGGCGACCTGCGCACCGTGCACCTGGTTCATCCAGACCACGTCGGCCGGGTCGAGCCCGAGCTCCCCGGCGGCGATCGCCCGGTTCTCCCGGACGGTCTCCGGGTCGTCCCCCACCGCCCCGCCGAGGTTGAGCTCCCCGTACGGCGAAGTGCTCACCCCGCCCCACCTGTCGGTGAAGGCGAAGTGAGCACCCGCGCGTACGGCGTGATCGATCACTTAAGGAAATCCGGGACGTCGAGCTCCTCCGCCGGGCTCTCGACGTACGGCTGCCGGACCGGCTGCACCTGCGGCGGCACCGGGGCGGTGGTCACGGTCTCGGTGGCGCGCGGCGAGGAGTGGGTCTCCCCCTCCGAACGGGACGTCACCGAGCCGATGCTCCCGTAGGACGGCCGGGTGGCCGGGCGCTCCGGGGCGGCCGGCGGCGTGGCCGCGGGGGTGGCCTTGACCACCGGGTCGCGGACGATCGCCGGCGGCTGCCCGCCGTCGAAGCCGGCCGCAATGACGGTGACCCGGACCTCGTCGCCGAGCGCGTCGTCGATGACCGCGCCGAAGATGATGTTGGCCTCGGGGTGCGCGGCCTCGCTGACCAGCTGGGCCGACTCGTTGATCTCGAACAGGCCGAGGTCGGAGCCGCCCGAGATGGAGAGCAGCACGCCGCGGGCGCCGTCGATCGAGGCCTCCAGCAGCGGCGAGGAGATCGCCATCACGGCGGCCGCCTTGGCGCGGTCCTCGCCGCGGGCCGAGCCGATGCCCATGAGCGCCGAACCGGCCTCCGACATGACGGACTTGACGTCGGCGAAGTCGAGGTTGATCAGGCCGGGGGTGGTGATCAGGTCGGTGATGCCCTGGACACCGGAGAGCAGGACCTGGTCGGCCGAGCGGAACGCGTCGAGCACGCTGACCTGGCGGTCCGAAATGGACAGCAGCCGGTCGTTGGGGATCACGATGAGGGTGTCGACCTCTTCGCGCAGGCTCGCGATGCCGTCCTCGGCCTGGTTGGCGCGGCGGCGGCCCTCGAAGGTGAAGGGGCGGGTGACCACGCCGATGGTCAGAGCGCCGAGCGAACGGGCGATGTTGGCGACCACGGGCGCGCCGCCCGTGCCCGTGCCACCACCCTCACCCGCGGTGACGAAGACCATGTCGGCCCCCTTGAGGACCTCCTCGATCTCCTCGCGGTGGTCCTCGGCGGCCTTGCGGCCGACCTCGGGGTTGGCGCCGGCGCCGAGGCCCCGGGTGAGTTCACGGCCCACATCGAGCTTGACGTCGGCGTCGCTCATCAGGAGGGCCTGCGCATCGGTGTTGATCGCGATGAACTCGACGCCCTTGAGACCGACCTCGATCATCCGGTTGATGGCGTTGACACCACCGCCGCCGATTCCGACGACCTTGATGACTGCGAGGTAGTTCTGCGGTGCTGCCACGTCGAAGGCCTCTCGCCTCGAATTTCCGGGTCGGTCCGACCCGACGGGGGATCGTACCGACGGATGTCGATGGGTAGGGAGCCTGGTTTCTGACTGAATGTCCGAAATGCCGACCGCCGACCCCAACCCTAAACTTGACCTTTAGGGTTAGTCCTGTGCCTCCGTCACATCACCAGGGGGCACAGTCTGGTGACACAGGACACTAGGTGGCTCCAGGCACGTGTTTCAACGAACACGCCGAGCTTCCCCTTTTCTTTTGAGCCTATGTGATCATCGGCCGGCATATGAAACCGGGGTGACCACCAAGGGTCGGGCCGACACTTCACAGCGTCAACCCCTCCCTCAGGCACAGAACCTACCGGATCATCCCGACACCGCCGGCGCCTCCGGCGCACTCACGTCGAAGTTCGAGCCCTTCTGAGCCATCAACGCGACCAGTGTCCGGGCCTTGCGATCGGTCTGCTCCGGACTCCCCCAGCGCACCGTCGCACCCCCGCTGAGCTGCAGCTGAATATCGTCGTACGAGTGCACCAGCACCGCTCCGGCCCGCTTCGCCACCTCGGGCGGCAGTCCGGCGGCCACCGACACCGCGCCCTGCACCAGCTGCGCACGGGAGATCACCCCGTCCGCGTCCTTCGCCTGCTGACTGAGCCGCAGTTCCACCACCGGCACCCCCTCCGGCGGGGCCGCCTCGGTGGCGAAGCTCACGCCGACGGCGTCCACCTGGGTGAACTGACCGTCCTCCCCCTTGACGGCCGCCACCGCCGTGCGCTGGACGACCTTCACCCGCAGGGTGTGCGGCCAGCCCCGCCACACCTCGGCCTTCGCCACCCGGGGGATCGCCTCCACCCGGTGCTGGACGGCGTCCAGGTCCACTCTGGCCAGCGGGCCGTCACCGATCCTGCCGATCGCCTCGCGGACCTGGTCCGCCGTCAGCTTCTCGTCCTTCGGCCCCTGGACCGCGACCTCGCGCACGTCCAGCACCGAGGAGAAGAACACCACCCAGGCCAGCACGCCCAGCACCGCGGCGCCGAGCACGCTCAGCACCACGATGCCCCGCCGGGAGAGCCGGAGCCGAGGAGCGGACTCCTCGGCCTCCAGCTCTTCCTCCAACGGGTCGGCGAGCCGGCCGTCAGCCACGGCGGCGACCGCCGCGGGAGGCCTGGATCGCCTCGTAGACCATGCCGACCAGCAGGTCGTCGGCGTCCCGGCGGCCGAACTCGGCGGCGGCCCGGCTCATGTCCCACAGCCGCTGCGGGTCGGTGAGCACCGGCAGCACGTTCTGCAGCACCCAGTCCGGGGTCAGCTCGGCGTCGTCCACCAGCAGGCCGCCGCCGGCCTTGACCATCGGCTGGGCGTTCAGCCGCTGCTCGCCGTTGCCGATCGGCAGCGGGACGAACGCGGCGGGCAGCCCGACGGCGGCCAGCTCGGCGACGGTCATGGCGCCGGCCCGGCAGAGCATCAGGTCCGCCGCCGCGTAGGCGAGGTCCATCCGGTCGACGTACGGCACCGCGCGGTACGGCGGCATCCCGGGGATGTCCTCGACCTGCGGCAGCTCGTTCTTCGGGCCGACGGCGTGCAGGATCTGCACGCCGTACTGCTGGAGCCGCGGGGCGATCGCGGTGACCACCTCGTTGAGCCGGCGCGCGCCCTGGGAGCCGCCGGAGACCAGCAGGGTGGGCAGCCGCTGGTCGAGGCCGAAGTAGTGCCGGGCCTCCGGCCTGGCGGCGCCCCGGTCCAGGGTGGCGATGGTCCGGCGCAGCGGGATGCCGATGTACCGGGAGTCGCGCAGCTTGCTGTCCGGCGTGGAGACCGCGACGAAGTCCGTGTAGCGGGCGCCGATCTTGTTGGCCAGGCCCGGACGGGCGTTCGCCTCGTGCACCACGATCGGCACGCCGGCCCGCTTGGCGGCCAGGTAGGCGGGCATCGCGACGTAGCCGCCGAAGCCGACCACGGCGTCCGCGTTGACCCGCTCGATGATCTCCTGGGCGGCCCGGACGGTGCCGCGCAGCCGGCCGGGGACGGTGATCAGCTCGGGGGTGGGCTTGCGGGGCAGCGGGACGGCCGGAATCAGCTCCAGTTGGTAGCCGCGTTCCGGCACCAGCCGGGTCTCCAGTCCGCGCTCGGTTCCCAGGGCGGTGATCCCGATGGACGGGTCGTGCCTGCGGAGGGCGTCCGCGAGGGCCAGCGCCGGCTCGATGTGACCGGCGGTCCCCCCGCCGGCGAGTACGACATGCACCGAAATTCACCGCTCCCTGCGTGCCGGCCCCGGGGCCGGGCGCGCTGTGGTTCGTCGTCGTGGCAGCACCCGGGCCAGTCGTCTCCTGATCCGGGAGTTCTTGCTCCGGGCGGCCAGCGCCGCCTTCGCGCCCGAGGTGCTGCGCGCCAGGCACAGCAGCACTCCGATCGCGGACATGGCCGACAGCATGGCGGAACCGCCGTAGGAGAACAGCGGGAGCGGGACGCCCGCGATGGGCAGCAGTCCCAGCGCCGACCCCAGGTTGATCATGGCCTGCGCCATGATCCAGGTGGTGGCGGCTCCCGCGGCGTACCTGACGAAGGGGTCCTTCGTACCGATGGCCACACGGATACCCGCGTAGCCTAGTGCCGCGAAGAGACCGATCACCGACAGCGTCCCCACCAGGCCCAGTTCCTCGCCGGTCGCGGCGAAGATGAAGTCGGTGTGCGCCTCGGGCAGCTGGCCCCATTTCTCCACGCCGGCACCGAGGCCGGTGCCGAAGCCTCCGCCGAGCGCGAACGAGTAGACGCCGTGCAGCGCCTGGAAGCAGGCCCCGTCGGGGTCGGGCTTGGTGACGCCGATGCAGCCCAGGCGCTCCGCCCGGTGCGGGACGCTGATCACCAGCGCGGTGCAGACGACCACGGCCACCCCGACGGTGGCCACGAACAGCCGCAGCGGCGCGCCGACCATCCAGAGCATCGCGAACAGCATCGCCACCAGGATCATCGAGGTGCCCATGTCGCCGCCGAGCATGATCAGCGCGAGCAGCAGCAGGGCGCCCGGCACCAGCGGGACGAGCAGGTGCTTCCAGGTGGTGAGGGTGCCGGCCTTCTGCTTGCGGGCGAGCAGGTCGGCGCCCCAGAGCACCAGCGCGAGCTTGGCGAACTCCGAGGGCTGGAACTGGAAGAACCCGAAGTCCAGCCAGTTCTGGTTGCCGTTGATCCGCACCCCGATGCCGGGCACGGCGACCAGCGCGAGCGCGCCGATCACCCCGAACATCACCGGGTAGACGATCACCCGCAGCACCGCCAGCGGCACGGAGGCGAAGCCGATCAGCAGGACCAGGCCGAGGATGGCCGCGATCAGCTGCTTGAGGAAGTAGTACTGCGCCGAGTGGTGCTGGCCCAGGGCGAGGATCTGCGAGGCCGAGAAGACCATCATCAGGCCGAGCACCACCAGCAGCAGTGTCGTGCCGATGACGAGCAGGTAGGGCGTGAGCGGCCGGTCCAGCCAGTACCGCACCCGGTACCGGAAGGCCCGGACCCGGGCCAGCGGTCCGGCCGACTTGTACTTGGTCGTGGTGGCCGAGATCACGCGCCACGGCTCGGCGGCCTCCCGCTCCGGTGCTCCGGAACCCGCCCTGCCCTGCCCTGCCACTCCCCGCTCACTCTCTCTTCACGGCTCACCCGCCGCCGGGCCGCTCCGGCCCGGCACGGCCCTTCGGCTCACTCCCCGCGGTCCGCCAGCTGCCGGACCGCGGCGGCGAAGAGGTCGCCGCGCTCGCCGTAGTTGGTGAACATGTCCATCGAGGCGCAGGCCGGTGCCAACAGCACCGTGTCACCCGACCGGGCGAGCGAGGCGGCCGTCCGGACGACCTCCGCCATCGCCACCGCGCCAGTCTGGCCCTCGGCCGCCTCGATCACCGGGACATCCGGAGCGTGTCGCTCCAGCGCCTCCCGGATCAGCGCGCGGTCCTCGCCGATCAGCACGGCCGCGCGCAGCCGCCCGGCAGCGCCCTGGACCAGGTCGTCGAAGGTCGCGCCCTTGGCCAGGCCGCCGGCGATCCAGACGACCGGCCGGTAGGAGGCCAGCGAGGCGGCGGCGGCGTGGGTGTTGGTGGCCTTGGAGTCGTCGATGTAGGTGACCTCGCCGACCACGCCGACCTCGGCGATCCGGTGGGCGTCCGGGCGGAAGGCCCGCAGGCCCTCCCGGACGGCCTTCGGCTCGACGCCGTACGCCCGGGCCAGCGCCGCCGCGGCGAGCGCGTTGGCGATGTTGTGCGGGGCCGGCGGGTTGACGTCCTCGACGGCGCCCAGCTCGGCCGCGTTCTTGGCCCGGTCGGCCACGAACGCGCGGTCCACCAGCAGCCCGTCGACCACGCCGAGGTTCGACAGGGCGGGCGCGCCGAGGCCGAAGCCGATCGCCCGGCAGCCCTCCTCGACGTCGGCCTCGCGGACCAGCGCCTCGGTGGCCGGGTCGGCCAGGTTGTACACGCAGGCGACGGTGTTGCCCTGGTAGATCCGGCCCTTGTCGGCTGCGTACGCCTCCATCGAGCCGTGCCAGTCGAGGTGGTCGGGGGCCAGGTTGAGCACGACCGCCGAGTGCGGGCGCAGCGAGGG
Organism: Kitasatospora sp. NPDC056731; assembly: GCF_040687675.1. Classification (NCBI taxonomy): domain Bacteria; kingdom Bacillati; phylum Actinomycetota; class Actinomycetes; order Kitasatosporales; family Streptomycetaceae; genus Kitasatospora; species Kitasatospora sp. NPDC056731. Next base: position 14,835 of record NZ_JBFBNR010000004.1, on the reverse strand, counting down.
CGCCCAGTGCAGCTGGTAGCTGGAGAGCTCGACGGCGAGCACGTCGTAGGGCTCCTCGGCGAGGACCGCGTCCAGCACCGACACCCCGACGTTGCCGACGGCGGCGGTGCGCCTGCCGGCGGCGGTGAGGATCGAGGCGAGCATCTGGACGGTGGTGGTCTTGCCGTTGGTGCCGGTGACGGCCAGCCAGGGGGCGGGCTCGCCGGTGGCGGGCAGTGGCCGGCGCAGGCGCCAGGCGAGTTCGACGTCGCCCCAGACCTCGATGCCGGCCGCCGCGGCGGCGGCGAACAGCGGGCGGTCGGGCGCCCAGCCGGGCGAGGTGACGACCAGCCGGGTGCCCTCGGGCAGGCTGTCGCCGTCGCCGAGGCGGACGGTGACACCGAGCGCCTCCAGCTCGGCGGCCCGGGCGGTCAGGCCCGCGCCGCTGCCGCCGTCCACCACGGTGACGTGGGCGCCGAGGCCGTGCAGGACGCGCGCGGCGCTGATGCCGGAGACGCCGAGCCCGGCGACGACGACGGGCAGCTTCGCAAACTGCGAATTGATCAACTGGGGGTTCGTCATCCGGTCCGGTATCCCGCGTAGAAGAGGCCGAGGCCGACGGCCACGCAGAGTCCCTGGATGATCCAGAACCGGACCACGACCAGGACTTCGCTCCAGCCCTTGAGTTCGAAGTGGTGCTGCAGTGGCGCCATCTTGAAGACGCGCTTGCCGGTCATCCGGAACGAGCCGACCTGGATGATCACCGACAGGGTGATGATCATGAAGAGGCCGCCGAGCAGGATCAGCAGCAGCTCGGTGCGCGAGCAGATCGCCAGGCCGGCCAGGGCGCCGCCGAGGGCGAGCGAGCCGGTGTCGCCCATGAAGATCTTGGCGGGCGAGGTGTTCCACCAGAGGAAGCCGAAGCAGGAGCCCATCAGGGCGGCGGCGACCACCGCGAGGTCCAGCGGGTCGCGGACGTCGTAGCAGCTGACGGTCGCGGTGACGGAGTAGGCACAGCTCTGCCCGTACTCCCAGACGCCGATGAAGGTGTAGGCGCCGAAGGCCATCACCGAGGCACCGGTGGCGAGGCCGTCCAGACCGTCCGTCAGGTTCACGCCGTTGGAGGTCGCGGCGATCATGAAGTAGGCGAAGATGACGAACAGCACGGGGCCGATCGACCAGCCGTAGTCCCGCACGAAGGACAGGTGCTGGGACGCCGGGGTGAGCCCGCGGTCGTCGTGGAACTGCAGCGCCAGCACGGCGAAGGCCAGGCCGACGATGGACTGGCCGGCCAGCTTCGCCTTGGCCCGCAGACCGAGCGAGCGGCGCTTGACCACCTTGATGTAGTCGTCCAGGAAGCCGACCAGGCCCAGACCCGCCGTCAGGAAGAGCACCAGCAGGCCGGAGGCGGTCGGGCTCTCGCCCGTTATCGCCTTGGTCCCGAAGTAGGCGATCAGGGTCGCCAGGATGAAGGCGATGCCGCCCATGGTGGGCGTGCCCTTCTTGCTGTGGTGCGCCTTCGGCCCGTCGTCGCGGATGTACTGGCCGTAGCCCTGCCGGGCGAGCAGCTTGATCAGGGCGGGGGTGCCGGCCAGCGACAGGATCAGGCCGATCATGCCGGAGAAGAGGATCTGCTTCATTACGCGGCCACACCGTCCGAGAGGAGGGCCTCGGCCACCTTCTCCAGCCCCACCGAACGGGACGCCTTCACCAGGACCACATCCCCCGGCCGAAGTTGACTGCGCAGCAGCTCGACCGCCGCGTCCGCGTCGGACACCAGCACCGACTCCTCACCCCACGAACCTTCGTTCCTCGCGCCGAGTTCCATGCAGGCCGCCTCGCGTCCACCGACCGCCACCAGCTTGGTGACGTCCAGTCGGACGGCGAGCCGCCCGATGGCGTCGTGCTCGGCCAGGCTCTCCTCGCCGAGCTCCCGCATCTCGCCGAGCACCGCCCAGGTGCGGCGGCGCTCCGGGCCGCGTCCCCCCATCGAGACCAGCGCCCGCAGCGCGGCCCGCATCGAGTCGGGGTTCGCGTTGTAGGCGTCGTTGACGACGGTGACACCATCGGCCCGGTCGACGACCTCCATGCGCCAGCGGGACAGCGCACCCGCTTCGCCCAGGGCGGTCGCGGTGTCATCGACGGACATCCCGAGCTCCACCGCCACCGCAGCGGCGGCGAGGGCGTTCGAGACGTGGTGCTCACCGTACAGGCGCAGCTGCACGGGCGCGGAACCGGCCGGGGTGGTGAGCGTGAAGGACGGCCGTCCGGCGGCGTCCAGCTGAACGTTCGTCGCCCGGACGTGGGCGTCCGGGGATTCCCCGAACAGGACCACCTTCGCCCTGGTACGGCTGGCCATCGCGCGCACCAGCCGGTCGTCCGCGTTGAGGATCGCGGCGCCGTCGGCGGGCAGCGCCTCGACGAGTTCGCCCTTCGCCTCGGCGATCGCCTCCTGCGAGCCGAACTCGCCGACGTGCGCGGTGCCGACGTTCAGCACCAGGCCGATCCGGGGCGGGGTGATCGAGGTGAGGTATTCGATGTCGCCCTTGTGCCGGGCGCCCATCTCCATGACCAGGTGCCGGGTGCCGGCCTCGACCCGCAGCGCGGTCATCGGGTGGCCGATCTCGTTGTTGAGCGAGCCGGGCGGGTAGACCGTGTCGCCGATGCGCTGCAACAGCTGCGCGATCAGGTCCTTGGTGCTGGTCTTGCCGGCCGAGCCGGTCAGCGCGACGACGGCGGTGCCCTCGGCGCGGGCGACCACGGTCCGGGCCAGCTTGCCGAGCGCGTCCACCACACTGTCGACCAGGACGGCGGGCACGCCGACCGGGTGGTCGGCCAGCACCGCGACGGCGCCGGCCCCGACCGCGACGGCGGCGTAGTCGTGGCCGTCCACGTGCTCGCCGACGAAGGCCGCGAACAGGCCGCCGGGGCGCACCTTCCGCGAGTCGACCTCGACCGGGCCGGTCACCAGGGCGCCGGGGTCGGCGCCGTCCAGGGTGCCCCCGACTGCGGCGGCCACCTCGGCGAGGGTCAGTGCGATCACTGCTGCTCTACTCCTCGGTCGCCCCGGGCGGCCGTGGTCTGCGTGATGGATTCGCGCAGCACCTCCCGGTCGTCGAAGGGGCGGATCTCGTCTCGTACGTACTGGCCAAGTTCGTGGCCCTTGCCGGCCACCAGCACGGTGTCCCCGGCGTGGGCGCGGGCGACGGCGATCCGGATCGCCTCGGCCCGGTCGGGGACGACCAGGACGGTCCCGCGCTCGGCCTCGGGCACCGCGGCGGCGCCGGTCAGCATGCTGGCGAGGATCGCCAGCGGGTCCTCGCTGCGCGGGTTGTCGCTGGTCAGCAGGGCGGTGTCGGCGAGCCGGGCGGCGATGGCGCCCATCGGGCCGCGCTTGTGCGGGTCGCGGTCTCCGCCGCAGCCGACGACGACGTGCAGCCGGCCCTTGGTGACCTCGCGCAGCGAGCCGAGGACGGCCTGGAGGGCGTCCGGCTTGTGCGCGTAGTCGACCACGGCGACGAACGCCTGTCCGGCGTCCACCCGCTCCAGCCGGCCCGGCACGCCGGGCACCGCGGCGACGCCGGCCACGGCCCGCTCCAGCGGCAGGCCGGCGGCGACCAGCAGGGTGATCGCGGCGAGCGCGTTGGCCACGTTGAACGGGCCGGGCAGCGGCACGGCCGCGTCGGCCTCGGCGCCGTCCGGGCCGAGCACCCGGAAGGTGGAGCCGACCGGGCCGAGCTGGACGTCCACGGCCCGCCAGTCGGCCTCGACGGCGCCGGTGGCGGAGAAGGTGGTCACCGGGATCTTGGCCTCGGCGGCCAGTCGGCGGCCGTACTCGTCGTCCACGTTGACCACGCCGTGGCGGGACTTGCCGGGCTGGAAGAGCCGGGCCTTCGCCTGGAAGTAGTCCTCCATGTCCGGGTGGAAGTCGAGGTGCTCGGGGGTGAGGTTGTTGAACAGGGAGACGTCGTACGTCACCCCGTCGGTGCGGCCGTAGACCAGCGCGTGGCTGGAGACCTCCATGGTCACCGCGTCCGCGCCGCGCTCGGCCATCACACCGAGGATCGCGTGCAGGTCGGTGGCCTCGGGGGTGGTGCGCTCGCTCTTGATCCGCTCGTCGCCGACCCGCATCTCGACGGTGCCGATCACCCCGGGGGCGCGCCCGGCGCCGAGCAGGCCGCCCTCGACCAGGTAGGAGGTGGTGGTCTTGCCGTTGGTTCCGGTCAGCCCGATCATCAGCAGCCGCTCGGAGGGGCGGCCGTAGACGGCGGCCGCGAGCTCGCCCATCCGGGCCCGCGGCCGGTCGACGACCAGCAGCGGCAGGCCGGTGCCGGCCGCCAGCTCGGCGCCGGCCGGGTCGGTGAGCAGCGCCGCCGCGCCCGCCGCCGCGGCCTGGGCCGCGAAGGCCGCGCCGTGGTGGTTGGCGCCGGGGAAGGCCACGTACACGTCGCCGGGGCGCACCGCCCGGGAGTCGTGGGTGACGCCGGTGACGAGGCCCCCCTCGACGGGGTCGAGGCCCAGCTGGCGGGCCAGTTCGGCGAGCGGCAGGGCGGCGGTCCCGGCCGGGCGGGGCGGACTCACGGTGATTTGATCGGGTTTCGGCACGGCGGGAAGGCTATCCGCCGAAGGGTGTCCAGGGCCAAACCGGCCCTTCGCCGCGCCGCCGTCCAGCCCGACCCGCTCGTTGCTCATGCTCGCTCACGGCTTCCACTCGACGGGCAGGTTGGGCGCCTCGCTGCCGCTGGGCGGGACCTGCATGGTCTTCAGGGTGAACTCCATCACCTGCTTGAACACCGGTCCGCACAGCTGGCCGCCGAAGTGGCCGTTGACCGGCCCCTGGAGGGTGCAGGAGACGGTGTACCGGGGGGCGTCGGCGGGGGCGAAGCCGATGAAGGAGGCGGTGTAGCCGTCGTAGCCGACGCCGTTGGCGGCCCCCCGGTTGGCGGTGCCGGTCTTGCCGGCGACCCGGTAGCCGGGGATGGCGGCCTTGCCGCCGGTGCCCTGCTCGTCGTCGACGACCGACTCCAGCATCGAGGTGAGGGTCTTGGCGGTCTCTTCGCCGACCACCCTGGTCTGCTCGCCCGGCGGGGTCGCGGTGTACTTGCCGTCCGGGCTGGTGGTGCCCTGGACGATGCTGGGCGCGACCCGGACGCCGCCGTTGGCGATGGTCGAGTAGACCGAGGTGGCCTGCAGTGCGTTCATCTGCATTGGGCCCTGGCCGAAGGAGGTGTTGTACTTCTCCGAGGCGACCAGGTCCTCCGGCTTCTTGAGCTTCCCGGCGGTCTCGCCGGGGAAGTTCAGGCCGGTCGGCTGGGCGACGCCGAACTTGCGCATGTAGCTGTCCAGGACCTGGTTGGCCTTCAGCTGGTCGCCGTCGCCGAGCGTCTCCATGGCCTCGATGGTGCCGATGTTGGAGGACTTGGCCAGCACCCCGGCCAGGGTCAGGTACCAGGTTTTGTGCTCGATGTCGTCCTTGAACTGCTGGCCAGCCCGGACCAGCGGGTAGGGCACCGTGACCTTGGTGTCCCAGGTGGCCTTGCCGGTGTCCAGGACGGCTCCCAGGGTCATCAGCTTGGCGGTGCTGCCCGGCTCGTACGCGTCGACCAGCGCGGCGTTGCCCATCTGGGACTGCTTGGCGGTGCTGAGGTCGTTCGGGTTGAAGCCGGGCGCGGTGGCCATCGCGAGGACCTGACCGGTCTTCACGTCCTGGACGACGACGTAGCCCTTCTCCGCCCCGGAGTTGGCGACCTGGTCGGTGAGCGCCCGCTGGGCGGCCCACTGGATGTCCCGGTTGATGGTCAGTTTCACGTCGGTGCCGGGCACGGCCGGGTCCATCGAGCCCCCGGCGGTGGGCACCAGCCGGCCGCCCGCCTGGGCGTAGCTGCTGTGCCCGTCCTTGCCGGCCAGCTGCTTCTGGTACTGGAGCTCCAGGCCGCCGGCGCCCTCGCCCTCGCCGTTGACGAAGCCGACCAGGTTGGCGGCCAGGCCGTCGGCGGGGTAGATCCGCTTCTGGGTCTCCCGGTTGAACACCCCGGCCAGCGGGTTGGCGCACTCGTTGTCGACCCGGGTGCGTCCGCCCTGGTCGGCGGCCTTGGTCAGCTGCCGCTTCTGGGCCTGGCAGGTCCGCGAGCCGGCCTGCTTCTCCAGGCCCGCCTTGAGGTCGCTGATCTGGCTCTTGGTGGCCGGGGTCTGCTGGGCGGCGAGCCGCTTGTAGCGGGTCTTGGGGGTGTGCAGGTCGGCGGCGATCTTGTCCTTGGGCACGCCGAGGATCGGCGACAGCAGGGCGGCCGCCTGCTCCGGGGCGTCCGGGATGCCGGTCGCCGCCGGGGTGAACATCGCCGGGTCGGCGGTGATGTCGTACGCGTCGACGGTGGCGGCCAGCGCCACCCCGTCGGAGGACGTTATCGAGCCGCGCTCGGCGGTGATCGGGATGTTCAGGTAGCGGTTGGTGTTGGCGTCGGCGGCCAGCGCGTCGGAGTCCAGCAGCTGGAGCTGCACCAGACGGCCGGCGAACACCGAGAACACCAGCGACATCACCACGGTGATCACCCGCAGGCGGCGCTTGGGCTCGGCCAGCCGGAGCGCCTTGGGGCGCTGCGGGCGGCGCGGCCGGACGGCGGCCTGGCTCCGGGCGGGCGGGCGGCCCTCGGGGCGGCGCTGCTGCGGTGCCCGGGGCGTACGGGCGGCGGCGGCCTTGGCGGGCTGGCCCTTGGCCGGCTGCCCCTTCGCGGACTGACCCCTGACGGGCTGTCCCTTCACAGGCTGCCCCTTCGCGGGCTGGGCCTTGCCGGCGGACTGGCCGCGCGGCGCGGCCGCGCGGGGTGCGGCGCCCTTGGGCGGCTGGCGGCGGCCGTTGCCGGAGCCTCCGGACGACTGACGTGGCGTGCTCATCGGCCCGCACCTCCGGTCGACGGCACGGGCGCGGCCGGGGAGGCCGGGTTGATCTGGACCACGGAGTCGCCGGCCGTCGCCGCCGGACTCGGTGCGCCCGGGGGCGCGCTCGCCGGGGGCGCACCCGTCGGGGCGCTCGGCGCCGGCTGCTTCATCGGCCACGGGTCGACCGTCGAACGCTTGACCGGCGGGCTGTCCTGCGCCGGTCCGGGCGTGCCGATCACCTTGCCGCCGTTCGGGACGTCCAGGAAGGCCATCCCGCCGGCCGGGACCATGCCCAGCTCGGCGGCCCGCCGGGCCAGCGCGTCCGGCGCCGAGCTCTGGTCGATCTGGTGCTGGAGGCCCTGCTTCTCGTCGGTCGCCACGGTGGTCTGCTTCTGCAGCCGGGACAGCTCGAAGGAGCCCTCGTTGAGCGCCGTGTTCAGCGCCAGCAGCCCGAGCAGCCCCGCCGCGAGCAGCACCACCACGAGCACCGCGAACGGCGTGCGGCCCCGCACCGGACGCCGCCCCGGCCGGACCGTGATCCGCGCCCTGCCCTGTCCGGGGAACGATCCCCGCCCCGCCCGGACCTCACCGGCCACCGGCCCCACTGCTCTCCTCCGCCCTTCGGACCCCGCCGGGGCCAACGTTTCAGCCCCGCTTGCTACGGTCCCTGATCCTCTCCGCCACCCGCAGCCGTACGGGCGCGGCGCGCCGGTTCTCCTCGATCTCCTCCTCCGTGGCCTGCTCGGCACCACGGGTGATCAGCTTGAGCCAGGGCTGGTGCTCCTCCGGGATGAACGGCAGCCCCGGCGGCGCGGTGTTGGTCGACCCGGCGGCGAAGTACTGCTTCACCAGCCGGTCTTCCAGCGACTGATAGGACATCACGACCATCCGACCGCCGATCGCCAGGGCCTCCAGCGCTCCGGGGATCGCCCGGTCCAGGACCTCCAGCTCGCCGTTGACCTCGATCCGCAGCGCCTGGAACGTCCGCTTGGCCGGGTTCCCGCCGGTCCGGCGGGTCGCCGCCGGAATGGCGTTCCGCACCAACTCGACCAGACGCGCGCTGTTGGTGAACGGTTCCTTCTCCCGCTCCCGGAGGATCACCGAGGCGATCTTCCCGGCGAACCGCTCCTCGCCGTAGACCTTGAGGATCCGGGCCAGGGCGCCGTGGCTGTAGGTGTTCAGCACCTCCGCCGCGCTGATCCCCCGGGTCTGGTCCATCCGCATGTCCAGCGGCGCGTCCTGCGCGTACGCGAAACCGCGATCGGCCTCGTCCAGCTGCATCGAGGAGACGCCGAGGTCGAACAGGACGCCGTCCACCCGGTCGATGTCCAGGCGCTCCAGCACCTCGGGGATCTCGTCATAGACGGCGTGCACCAGGGTGGCCCGGTCGCCGAAGGGCGCCAGCCGCTCGCCGGAGAGCTTCAGCGCCTGCGGGTCGCGGTCCACCGCGACCAGCCGCACCTCGGGGAACTGGGTGAGCAGCGCCTCGCTGTGCCCGCCGAGGCCGAGGGTGGCGTCCACCACCACCGCCCCGGGGCGCGAGATCGCCGGAGCCAGGGCGTCCATGCACCGCTGCAGCATGACCGGAACGTGCTTGGGGCCCGGATCGTTGGTGGTCATGCGCGGTGGCGCCCTTCCTCAGGTGCGGAGCAGCCCGACGACCGGGAGCTTCGACCATTCTCGCCCACCACTGCACGACGCGACGACGCGGCCCGTGGTCCCCGCCCGCTCCAAGGGGAAGATCGTCACCGCCCGGCGCCGGGGAAGGTGCGCCAGGTGGGCACGGAGCGGGTGGAGGCCACGGGCCGCATCGACCGGGCCACCCAGGCCGGAAAAGCCCGGTTGACGGGATCCGACGGGTGTGCTCCACTGCGCCGCAAACTCTATCGCGCGGACCCCGCCAGTCAATGGTCCGCTCCGGCGCACCACCCGGGCGGCGGTACGGATCACCGCAGGTCGCAGCCGTGTGACTGGCCCCGCGGAGGTGCCGACCGGGGGCCTGCGGGAGCGGCCGCGCGCCCCACCCGCGCACCCGCCCCGCGGGCGCTCCGGGACCAGCCCGGACAAACCCTCCCGAACGCGTGGAACGGTCGGCCCGTTGTGGCTATGCGCTCGATCACAGCGGCCCGATCTGTAGCTCTCCTCCCCACCGCGGACGCCCGAATCGCACTAACGTCGCCACCATGACAGTGACCCCCGACCGGCCGACGCCGACCGACGCTGCCGACTCCCCGCGACCCGCCATCATCGACCGCTTCGTCACGGACAACCGCGAGTACGCCGTGACCTTCCGGGACGGCGGGATGGACGCCCGCCCGGTCCAGAAGATCGCCGTGGTGGCGTGCATGGACGCCCGCCTCGACCTCTTCGCGGCACTCGGCCTCGAACTGGGCGACGCCCACGTCATCCGCAACGCGGGCGGCGTCGTCACCGACGACACCATCCGCTCCCTCACCATCAGTCAGCGCGCCCTCGGCACCCGCTCGGTCGCGCTGATCCACCACACCGGCTGCGGCCTGCTCGGGCTGACCGAGGACTTCCGCCGCGAGCTGGAACTGGAGGTCGGCCAGCGCCCGCAGTGGGCGGTGGAGGCCTTCGTCGACCTCGACGGCGACGTCCGCCAGTCCATGCAGCGGGTCCGCACCTCGCCCTTCCTGCTGCACACCGACGACGTCCGCGGCTTCGTCTTCGACGTCCACACCGGGCTCCTGCGCGAAATCCACTGAACCCCGTACCGCACCACCGCCCCCGCACCGTGCACCGCCCGGCCAACGGCGTCCGGGCATCCGGGACCCTCCCGAGGGTGACTTCTGGTCACCGGTCAGGGGAGAATGCGCCTGCCGGTCAGACCCCGAACCACCTGGGGCGGCCAGGCCGCAGGCCGCTGTCCCGGCGCCGGATCCCCGACGGAACCGCCCCCGGGAAGGCCGCGTCAAGCATGGGGTGGGGTCCGGCCTCGGGGTGAGGCGGGCACAGGGTGCCAGGGAGCGTATACGGGTGACGAGCTACAGCGATCAGGCCGGTCTCGGCAGTTCTGCGGGGGGCGACCAGGGGACGGACGGGTACCACCGGGCCGGACTTCCCGAGCTCGCCGCGGTCGTGGACCGGATCCGCGCCAACATCGAGAGCGTGATCGAGGGCAAGCCGGAGGCCGTCCGGATCGCCCTGACCGTCCTGCTCGCCGAGGGCCACCTGCTGCTGGAGGACGTGCCCGGCGTCGGCAAGACCATGCTGGCCAAGGCACTCGCCCGCTCGGTCGACTGCACCGTCCGCCGCATCCAGTTCACGCCCGACCTGCTGCCCTCGGACGTCACCGGCACCAACATCTACGACCAGCACCAGCGCGACTTCGAGTTCCGCCCGGGCGCGATCTTCGCGCAGATCGTGGTCGGCGACGAGATCAACCGCGCCTCGCCCAAGACCCAGTCCGCACTGCTGGAGTCGATGGAGGAGCGCCAGGTCACCATCGACGGCACCAGCTACGAGCTGCCCTCGCCGTTCATGGTCGTGGCCACCCAGAACCCGGTCGAGATGGAGGGCACCTACCCCCTGCCGGAGGCCCAGCGGGACCGCTTCATGGCCCGGATCTCGATCGGCTACCCCAGCCCCGAGGCCGAGTTCGCGATGCTCGACGTGCACTCCGGCGCCAGCCCGCTGGAGGACCTCCAGCCGGTGGCGCACGCCTCCGACATCCTCAAGCTGGTCGACCTGGTGCGCAGCGTGCACATCGCCGACCCGGTCCGCCGCTACGCCGTCGACCTGGTCGGCGCCACCCGCACCAGCCACGAACTGCGTCTGGGCGCCTCGCCGCGCGCCACCCTGCACCTGGTCCGGGCCGCCCGCGCCGCCGCCGCGCTCGACGGGCGCGACTACGTCACCCCGGACGACATCCAGCGCCTGGCCGTGCCCGTCCTCGCGCACCGTCTGATGCCGACCGCCGAGACCCAGCTCAGCCGCCGCACCGCCGAGCAGATCGTGACCGACCTGGTCGCCCGGCTGCCGCTGCCGCGCCCGCAGGGCGGCCCGGCCGTCCGGAGGGGCTGAGGTGGCCCCGTCCGACCCGACGTCAGGACTGCGGGCCGGGCTGCGCGGCCTCACCACCCGGGGGCGCTCCTTCCTCGCCGCCGGCGTCACCGCGGTCGGCTGCGCCTACCTGCTCGACCAGGACGCGCTGCTGCGCGTCGGTGTGCTGCTCGCCGCACTGCCGCTGGCCGCCGCGCTGATGGTCGCCAACACCCGCTACCGGGTGGCCAGCGGCCGCCGGCTGAGCCCGCGTCGCGCGGTGGCCGGCCAGGAGGCCCGGGTCCACCTGCGGGTCGACAACGTCTCCCGGGTGCCCACCGGGCTGCTGCTCCTGGAGGACAAGGTCCCGTACGTGCTCGGGCCGCGCCCGCGCTTCGTGCTGGACCGGGTCGAGCCGCGCGGCCACCGCGAGGTCTCCTACCGGGTCCGCTCCGACCTGCGCGGCCGCTACCCGCTCGGGCCGCTCCAGCTGCGGCTGTCCGACCCGTTCGGGATGTGCGAGGTGAACCGTTCCTTCTCCGCCTCCGACGTCCTCACCGTCGTCCCCCAGGTCCAGGCCCTGCCGCACGTGCGGCTGAGCGGCGAGTGGGGCGGCCAGGGCGAGAGCCGTGCCCGCACCCTGGCGCTGGCCGGCGACGACGACGTGATCCTGCGCGAGTACCGGCCCGGCGACGACCTGCGCCGGGTGCACTGGAAGTCCACCGCCCGGTACGGCGAGCTGATGGTGCGCCGCGAGGAGCAGCCGCAGCGGGCCCGGGCGACCGTCCTGCTGGACACCCGGGAGATCGGCCACCGGGGCAGCGGCCCCGCCTCCTCCTTCGAGTGGGCCGTGAGCTGCGCCGCCTCGGTCGCCGCGCACCTGCTGGAACGCGGCTACCAGACCCAACTGCTCACCGACACCGGCCAGTGGGTGCCCGGCCCCGGCGGCGGCAACACCGCGGCCGACGCCTCCGGGCTGATCCTGGACGCGCTCGCGGTGGCCGACCTGTCCGACGGCGGCGGCCTCTCCCGCGCCGAGGAGCCGCTTCGCGCCGGCGGCGAGGGGCTGCTGGTCGCCGTACTCGGCGAACTCGACGAGGCGCAGACCGCCCGGCTGGCCCGGCTGCGCAACCGCACCGGCGGGGCCGTCGCGTTCCTCCTCGACACCGGCACCTGGGCGGGCCTGCGGATGCTCGCCCCCAACACCGGCGGCGACGAGTTCCGCAACCGGGTCCGGCAGCTGCGCGAGGCCGGCTGGACCGTCCTGCCGGCCAGCTCCGGGGACTCCGTCCCGGACCTCTGGCAGGCCGCCGACGGCGCCAAGACGACCTCCCCCTACCGAGAAGAGACCGGCGCGTGACCACCCGGGCCAAACTGACCGTCTACTCGGCGCTGGCCACCGCCCTCGCGTCGCTCTGCCTGACCCCGCTGCTCACCACCAGGAGCTGGGTCACCCACGCCTTCCTGGTGATCGCGGTGATCGCGGCGGTCGGCGCGGGCCTGCGGCGGGCCCCGCTGTACCGCTGGACGGTGCCGGTCGGCCAGCTGCTGGTGCTGTTCCTGCTGATCCTGATCGGCTTCGCCGGCTCCGGCTCGCTGCTGGGCGGCGTGCTGCCCGGGCCGTCCTCGCTGCGCGCCCTCGACCACGTCGTCAGCTCCGGCCTGGACGACATCCAGGTGTACGCCATCCCGGCGCCGCCCAACCCGGGCCTGCGGCTGGTCCTGGTCGCCGCGGTCGGCCTGGTCGCCGTCGTGGTGGACACCGTCGCGGTGACGTACCGGCGCTCGGCGCTGGCCGGGCTGCCGCTGCTGGCGCTGTACTCGGTCGGCAACGGGCTCTCCGGGGACCACGGCAGCTGGCTCTGGTTCGCCCTGGCGTCGGCCGGCTACCTGGTGCTGCTGTTCGCCGAGGGGCAGGACCGGGTCTCCCGCTGGGGCCGGGTCTTCCACGGCGGCTCGCGCGACTGGACGAGCTCCGGCCGGGTCAGCCCGGGCGGCCAGCAGGTCGGCGTCCTCGCGCTGGTCGCGGCGCTGCTGCTGCCGGTCGTCCTGCCGCACTGGGACTCCGGCCTGCTGAGCCCCGACTCCGGCGGGTCCTCGGGCAGGAGCTCCATCGGGTCGGCCACCAGCCTCGACCCGCTGGTCAGCCTGGAGTCGGCGGTCACCAAGCCCACCAACAACGAACTGCTCAGCTACACCCTGGACAGCGAAATCGCCGACCAGGTCTACCTGCGCACCGGGGCACTGGACCAGTTCGACGGCACCAACTGGCGGCTCGGCAGCACCACGGTCAACGACCTCCCGTCCTCCTTCCCCGCCCCCGAGGGCCTGCGGGACGCCAACCTCCCCCGGATCGAGGGCGACTTCCAGATCAGCGACCGGCTGGAGAAGAGCTGGCTGCCGATGCCCTACCCGGCCGCCTCCGTCCAGGTCCCCAACCGCTCCGACTGGAAGCTCGACCCGCTCACCCGCACCGTCCTGCCGACCAACGACCGGGCGATCCGCGGCCTGCGCTACCACGTCAGCGCCCTGGACCTGCGGCCCACCGCGAACGAGCTGCGCACCGCGTCGACCGCGCCGCAGGACATCCGGGACCACTACACCAGCCTCCCCCAGGACCTCCCGCCGGTCGTCGCGCAGCAGGCCCACGAGGTCACCGCCAAGGCGACGAACGACTACGACCGGGCGATGGCGCTGGTGAACTGGTTCACCGGCCCGCAGTTCCAGTACGACACCGCGGTCAACGGCGGCACCGGCAGCAACGCGATCGCGGTCTTCCTGCGCGACCGCAAGGGCTTCTGCGTCCACTTCGCCTCCACCATGGCGGCGATGGCCCGCACCCTGAAGATCCCGTCCCGGGTGGCCGTCGGCTTCACCCCCGGCGACGCCAAGGGCGGCAACGTCTACTCGGTGACCGGCCGGATGTACCACGCCTGGCCCGAGCTGTACTTCTCGGGCTACGGCTGGCTGCGCTTCGAGCCCACCCCGAGCCGCGGCAACCAGCCGCGCTACACCGAGCAGTCCACCACCGCGACCACCGCGCCGTCCCAGCAGCCGACCGCCTCCGCGCAGAGCTCGGCGCCGGTCCCGGCGCCGACCGACAGCAAGGGCTGCGACGCGAAGCAGCGCCAGCTGGGTGAGTGCGGCGACAGGAGCAAGGCCGTCAGCAGTGCCGCCGAGGACTCCTGGCTGCTGTCCGGGCAGGTCCTGGGCAGCGCCGCCGTGGTGGTGCTGGTGATCGCGCTGCTGCTGGTGCCGATGCTCTGGCGGTCGGCGCTGCGCCGGCGCCGGCTCGGCTCCGGCGGCCGACGCGGGCCCGGCGGCGGCCCGGCCGAACTCACCGACGCCCAGGTGCTGGCCGCCTGGGACGAGCTGATCGACTCCGCCTGGGACCTCGGAATTCCCCCGGACGAGTCACACACCCCGCGCTCGGCCGCCCGGCGGATCACCGAGAAGGCTGAGCTGGACGCGGACTCGGCGGCGGCGGCCGGTCGGCTGGCGCTGGCCACCGAACGGGTGCTCTACGCCCCGGCCGGCCAGGTCACCACCGCCCCGCTGTCGGCCGACGTCCGGACCGCCCGGCAGGGCCTGCGGGCCACCGCCAGCCGGGCCGGGCGGACCAGGGCGGTGCTGCTGCCGCCGTCCTCGGCCCAGCTGTGGTGGCGGATCTCCGACGCCCTGCGGGCGGCCCGGGAGGCGGTCGGCACCAGGGTCGGCCGGGTGTCCACCGCGGTCACCGGCCCGGTGCGGCGGGTGGTCTCCCGGCGCAAGCGCAAGCCGGAGTCCGAGCAGGACCCCAGGGAGTCCTGAGCGGGGCCCGAGCGAACGGGCCGTCGCGCGGATACGAGAACGCCGGGGCGGGCAGTCGATCGACTGCCCGCCCCCGCCGGGCGGCACGGGGGGGGGGCCCCCGCGCCCGGGGGGGGCGGGCGCGCAGCAACCGCCCCGGAGCGCGGGCCCCCGACCCCGGCCCCGCCG